>JASFUL010000393.1:0-5654 GCA_050050315.1 Gemmatimonadota bacterium | reverse complement strand
CGCTACCGCCCCCCCACCGGGCGCCATCGCCGATCCCCCCTCCCCCACGATTTCGAGTCGTGGTTCCACGACCATCGCGACACGGTCTACCGGTACGTCCGGTACCGGGTCGCGACGCGAGAGACGGCGGAGGACGTGACCTCCGAGGTCTTCATGAAGGCGCTTCGGTCCATCGACCGGTACGACCCGGATCGGGCGGCGCCACGCACGTGGCTGCTCAGAATCGCCCGCAACGCGGTCACGGACCACCTGCGGTCCCTGCGCCGACGGGGCTCGTTGCACGTCTCCCTGGATCGCATTCCCGACCTGGTGGCCGACCTTCCGTCCCAGGAAGCGAGGCTCCTGAAGCAGGAACGCATCCAGACCCTGCTGAACGGAACCCGGACGCTCCGGCCCGCGGATCAGGAGATCCTGTCCCTGCGGTACGGCGCCGGGCTGAAGAACGGCGAGATCGCCGAGTCTCTCGGGATCACCCCCAACGCGGTGGCCGTCCGTATCCACCGGGCGCTCAAGCGCCTGCGCGACGCGGTGTCGGAATCCGCTGACACATAGATGCGAGAAGTAGCCGTCCCATGAATGAGAATCCCGGTCCCGACCCGCTTCCCGGCCTGCCGGAGGAGTTGGCGGAGCTCGATCGCGAGCTCCTGGACCTCCGCATATCCGAACGCGCCAGCTTCGCCCCCGAGCTCCAGGCCGAGCTCGAGAGGGAGTGGCTCCGCGGCCCCCGTCCCGTCTCGCGCAGGCTCCTCGGCTCGCGGGGATTGCGTCGCTGGGCCGCCGCGGCGGTCGTGGCGGTGACCTTCGTCGGGCTCTCGGTGCCTCCGGCCCGTGCGGCGCTGGCGGAGCTCTCCCGTCAAGCCCTCGTCTCCGTGGGCGTGCTGCAACGCGCGGAGCCGGCCGCCCCGGTCACCCCGGGGCCGTTGGCGGCGCTCCCGCCCGACGAGACGGCCCGATCCGACTTCCCCGACGACCCGCTGGACGGCGCCGGGCCGAGCGCCGACGACGCCGCGTCCGCCGAGGCGGAGCCGGCCCCGGAAGTGCCGGCGTTCAGCGGCATGAGCGCGACGCTTCCCAGGTTGGTGGACCGAGCCGCCGAGCAGGAGGCGATCCGCCGTCACTATCCCGACGACCTCCAGCGGCGTGGGGTCGGTGGCACGGTCTCCGTCTACCTGTGGGTGGATTCCCTCGGGCAGGTCGACCTGGTGAACATGCGGGAGGGGTCCGGCGTGCCGAAGCTCGATCGCGCGGCCCTGCGGGCCGTCGATGAGCTCCGCTTCGTTCCGGCCACCCGGGGCGGCGTGCCGGTCGGAACCTGGGTCGAGTTCGACCTCGTGTTCGAGCCCCCCGTCGCCGAGGAGAGCCTGCCGACCGTGGGGCCGCTGGCCCAGCCGGACGCCCCCAATCTCGAGGGCCTCGACTTCGACGCGTGGTCGCCCGAGGCGGTCGTGTCTCCTCCGGTGAACGGAGAGGCCCGGGCGCTGCTCGGGGCGGCCCTCTCGGGCCGACCGGCGGTTCTGGAGCGACTCGGTTCCCTGGAGAGCCTCCTGCGCGGCGTGCCGCCGGCCGGCGTGTCGCCCCTGGGCTGGCGCGCGGACGCGATGGACGCCCTCGAGCGGGCCCTGGCCCGGGACCCCGACAACCCGGCCCCCTACCTCGCCCTCGGGCGCATCCTGACGAAGCAGGGGCTCGGTCCGGAGGCCCTGCGCCTCTTCGAGCGTGGTCTCGAGCGGGCCGGGCGCGGTGTCCGCCCGGCGTCGGCCGAGCTGATTGCGGACCTGCAGTACGAGCGGGGGAGACTGCTGAAGGAGCGCTGGCTCGCGTGGAGGTCCCTCGGGAGTCTCGCGGTTCCGGATGGGGATGGGCCCCGCTGTGCCCGGGCGGGTGACGCCGCGGACCCGGCCTCCCCGGAGAGCTTGATCGCGGTCAACTTCCTCTGCCCCCGCGAGATGGAGCGCTGGGTCGGGAAGAGCTTCCGGCCGTCCGAGTCCGGCTCCGAGACGCGCGAGGAGATGCTGGCCGCGTTCGAGAGCGCCGTCGAGGCCGTCCCCGGCCACGTGGGCGCCAACATCGAGCTGCTCCTGGACATGGCCGACGAGGAGCGCTGGTACGAGATGCTCAACGCCGCCCGCCGTTTCGCCTGGGCGTCCCGGGGCCACCCCCACGCGCTGCTCCTGTCGGCCATGGCGCTGCAGCGCATGGGCCGCTCGGAGGAGGCGATGGACGAGTTCCAGACCGCCTTCCGGGCCCTTCCCGACGAGCAGCTGGCCGCCCTCCGCGACGTCCGTCCCCTGATGACGGACGAGGCGACGGAGACGCTGGCGGATCTGGAGGGGGAGGCGTGGAGCCGGGCGGTGCGGACGTTCTGGAGACGTCTGGACCCGATTCTGGCGACGGAGGTCAACGAGCGCGAGGTGGAGCACCTGGCGCGGGCGACCTATGCGCTTCTCCGCTTCGGCGGGACGGACACCGACGCGGGCGAGCTCTGGATCCGCTACGGCGCCCCTCTCACGGTTCGTACGGTGGGGGCGGGGACGGACCTGCGCACGGAGTTCTGGGACTACGGCCGGGCCCCCTACGTGACGTTCCGCCGGCCGGCGATGTCGGCGGGCCTGGAGCTGACCCCCGAGGCGCGCGCGTTCATCGACGACCTACGTCACGTCTTCCCCCACCGATACGGCAGCCGCGCCCGGCGCGTCTACACGCTGCCGGCCACCATGTCCCGCTTCCGGACGCCCGACGGCGGCTCGGAGGTCGAGATCCGCACCGTCGTGCCCGAGGAGCTGCGCGTCTCCAGTCACGAGCCGGTGGAGCTGGGGCTCTACACGCTCGGACCCGACGGCGACATCCTCAGCGACACGACCCAGTCGGTCGAGGGACGGGACATCCGGGTCCGGGCCCCCGCCCCGGCCGGGGCTGCCACCGTGGTGCTCGAGCTGTACAATCGCCAGGAGGGGGAGGGCGCCTCGGCCCGCATCGCGGTGCCCAGGGGCGTCGGTGAGAACGAGAGTCCCCTCATCTCGGACCTCCTCCTCGTGGAGGCGGCCGATCCGCACGACCGGACCGTCTCGCGACGGGACGGATGGATGCGCCCGCTGCCTCTCGGCGGCGTCTCGTCCGACCGGATCGGTGCCGTGTTCGAGCTGTACGACGTTCCCGACGACGGGGCCCCGTACCGGATCCGGGCCGAGGCGGTGCCGGCGAGTGGATCGGAGGCGGTGGTTCTACCCCACCGACCCGCGGGCCAGCGGCTCTTCGGACCGTCCTGGTCCCGTCTCCCCCTGGACGACGAGGGGCGCGTGACCGAGTACCTCACGCTCGACGTCGCTGACCTGACGCCCGGCACCTACACGCTCCGGGTCGCCGTCGACGTGCCTGGCCAGCCCTCTCCGCTGGTCTCCACGATCCCCTTCGAGCGGACGGCGGCCGACGACGGGGGGGAGCGCAGGTAGGGCGACGTCGGCGAGCGAGGACCGGGGAATCGCGAGGCCCCTCCGCCCCCACGGCCGGAGGGGCCTTTTTTCGTTCCCCCTGGCTCGATACCATTCGGCGCGCCCACGGCGTCGGACGCCACGAACCCCACGGCCACGGCCGTTTCCGAGCGGAGAAGAGGCATGAGCGAGAAGACCCTGAAGGACCTGGATCCCGAGCGACTCCGGAATGCCCGCGTGCTGGTGCGCGCGGACCTGAACGTTCCCCTCGACGGGGGTCGGGTCACGGACGACACCCGCATCCGGGCCACGCTTCCGACCCTGGAGACCCTTCTGGACGCGGGTGCCCGGGTCATCCTCTTCTCCCACCTCGGCCGGCCCAAGGGCCGCCCGGACCCCGGACTTTCGCTCCGGCCCGTCGCGGCGCGCCTCTCGGAGCTCCTCGGCCGGGACGTGCGCTTCGTCGAAGACTTCGTGGGCGACGACGCGCGGGCCGCGGTCGAGGCCCTGGAGCCCGGAGGGGTCCTCCTCCTCGAGAACACGCGCTTTCATCCCGGCGAGACCGAGGGCGACCCCGAGCTGGCCGCCGCGCTGGCCGATCTCGGGGACCTCTTCGTCAACGACGCGTTCGGCAGCGCGCACCGCGACCACGCTTCGACGGGCGGCGTGGCGAGGGCCGTGAGGGCCCGGGGCGGAGAGGCGGTGGCGGGCCACCTGCTCGAGAAGGAGCTGGACTTCCTCGGGCGGACCCTACACGAGCCCCGCCGGCCTTTCGTGGCCATCCTCGGGGGAGCCAAGATCTCGGGCAAGATCGACGTGATCGAATCGCTTCTGCCCCGGGTGGATCGGCTCCTCGTGGGCGGAGCGATGGCCAACACCTTCCTGAAGGCCCTCGGCTACGAGACGGGGGACTCCCTGGTCGAGGACGATCGGGTCGAGATGGCCGCGGAGGTCGTCGAGAAGGCCGGGGAGCGCCTCGTGCTGCCGGTGGACTGCGTGGTGGCCGACGCCATCGAGGAGGGCGTGGCCACCCGCACCGTCCCCCGGGACAGCGTGAGCGAGGCGGACCGTATCGGCGACATCGGGGTCCGCAGCCGCGAGGTGTTCGCGGGGGAGATCGCGGGGGCCGGGACGATCGTGTGGAACGGTCCCATGGGCGTCTTCGAGCTCGAGGCGTTCCGCGCCGGAACGCTGGCCGTGGCCCGGGCGGTCGCCGACGCCACCGACGAGGGGGCGCTCAGCGTCGTGGGCGGGGGCGACTCGGCGGCGGCGGCCGAGGTGGCCGGGGTCAGCGAGCGGCTCAGCCACGTCTCGACGGGCGGCGGGGCGTCCCTCGAGTTCCTGGCGGGCGCCGAGCTTCCGGGCGTGGCCGCGCTCTCCGAGAAGTGACCCTTCGACGCTCGACAGGATCCGGGAGGCCGAGATGGCGAGACCCACGGTGATCGCAGGAAACTGGAAGATGCACCACGGTCCGCGGGAGACGCGGGAGTTCTTCGCGGAGTTCCGGCCGGAGGTGGGGGAGGGCGGCGGTCCGGAGATCCTCGTCTTCCCACCCTCGATCTCGGTCGTCGCCGCCCTGGAGTGTCCCGACCGTGGCGAGGTCGGGATCGGCGTGCAGAACGTGCACTGGGAGGACCGGGGGGCGTTCACGGGTGAGGTCTCGGCGGGAATGGTCGCGGGCACCGGCGCCACGCACGTGCTGGTCGGCCATTCGGAGCGCCGACACGTCTTCGGCGAGACCGACGTGGAGGTGGCGAGGAAGGTGGCCGCGGTGCTCCGTCACGACCTGGTGTCGGTCGTCTGCGTCGGTGAGACGCTGGACCAGCGGACCGCCGGGCGCGTGGACGAGATCATCCTCGGGCAGCTCGACGCGGCCCTCGAGGGGGTGGACGATGCTTCGTCCCCGTTCGTCCTGGCCTATGAGCCCGTTTGGGCCATCGGGACCGGGGAGACGGCCACTCCCCGGGACGCGTCCGAGGCCCACGGGACGCTCCGCGGCCACCTGGCGGCGGTCCTGGGCACCGAGCGGGCCGAGGACATCCCGGTGCTCTACGGCGGCAGCGTCAAGCCGCACAACGCCGCGGAGCTGCTCGACGCTCCCGACGTGGACGGAGTGCTGGTGGGAGGTGCCAGCCTCGACCCCGGCCCCTTCGCGCGGATCGTCGAAGCCGGGGCCCGTTGACACTGCTGCGCGACCCACACACGTTTATCTGCTATCCAGCAGAC
>JASFUL010000392.1:0-5704 GCA_050050315.1 Gemmatimonadota bacterium | reverse complement strand
CGCCGTCGCGAGCGTGTCTCGGCCGCCCACCGCCAGGAGAGGCAGCGTATCGGTCCCCAGCCGGACGGCCGTCGCCCGCGCACTCCACGCGGCCGCCATCCGAGCGAGCCCGACCCGCCGAAGGGCACGGGCGGTGACGCTCTCCCCCCTGGCCAGCACCAGCGCCCCGTGTCCCGCCAGCGAGAGCGCCACGAGCACGAGGATCACAACGACGAGAGCGACCCCCTCCCGGTTCCTCATCACCCCCCCTTCAGGGTTCGCGTCCATCCGGTATCGGGCGCCGGCTCCGTCCCGTCCGACCCCGCCGCGAGCCCCCGGAAGCGGACCTGGAGCGCCTCGCCCGCGCGGGCGAGTCCCGATCCATCCCTGTCCAGCACCTCGGCCGTGAGGGGCTGACGGCCTCCGGCGCCCCGGCGGTACCGGAAGGCCGCATCCTCGAGGTGGTAGCTGCCGGACTCGAAGAGGCGTAGCAGCACCACGGGGCGACGCGGTGGGGGGCGGAGCCTCCACCGCTCCCTCCGCTCCGTCCCGCGGGCGGGGCAACCCTCCCGCTCATCCCCCCGACCCCGGGCGATCAGCTCCGTCGCCGTCCACCGGCCCGCGCCGTCGAGAACCAGGACCGAGTCCTTGGCCGGATCCGGAACACGCCAGCCGACGTAGCGAACCTCGACCCACTCCTCGCCACCCGGGTCGTCCGGGCAGGGCACGCCGCGGCCGCGGAAGGCTCGAAGCCCGAGGATCCCCGGCGCGGTGACCCTCCAGTCCCTTCCGGCCCGTCCCGAGGCGGTTTCCGTGCGGACGACCCCCCACAAGATCCGCTCCGCGGTGAGCACGTCGCTCCTCGCGACCAGGGCGGTCATTGCACGGCGCTGGGCGGAGGCCACCCCCCAGCAGAGCCGCAGAAGCGCGGTCAGGAGGAGGAGCGCGACGACGACCTCGAGGGCGCTGAAGCCTGCCCGATCGTAGGCGGTGCTCCCGCTTCTTCCGTCCGCCCCTCCCTCCGACCCCGGCTCGGGCGCCGGTCCGGCGGGTCTCACGCGTCCCCCAGGGGCAGGCGGACCTCGACGCCCGGCAGCCCGTCCCCGTCCAGGCGTTCGACCCGCACGCGGAGCTGTCCCGTCTCCCTCCACCAGCGCACCCGGTGGGGGGGCAGGGACCGCTCACCCGGGCTCCACGACCCGGCCTCCAGGAGCGAGTCCACGACGACCTCGAGGGCGCCCGTGGCCCTCTGGAGCTCCGCCGCCTCGGCCAGCGTGCGCGCCGCCAGCACCGAAAGGCCCACGACGGCCAGGAGCCCGAGCTCGAGGACGATCAGCGCCACGACGATCTCCACGAGCGAGAAGCCCGGCCGGCGCGGGCTCCCCCCTTCCCGCGGCCGGGTCACCACCGCCGCACCCGCCCGTACGCGCTCACGGTGAGGGAGCGGGCCGCGCTCCCCCGGCGTACGGTCACCGTGCGGCTGGAGGCGACGCCCAGGCCCAGGAAGCCGAATCGCAGTCGGGCCCGTTCCGCGTCCGGCGGCCCGACGTCGACGCCGAACTCCCTGGCCAGATCGAGCTCGCGCCGCTCGCGGCCTTCCGCCTCCACCCACACGCGGTCCGCGCGGGCGTCGACGACGAGCTCGGCCACCCCCGCATCCAAAGCCGCCCCCCGTGCGGCCGACACCATCCCCACGATCGCCTCCCGGGCCCCGACGACGGCCGCGCGGTCGCCGAGCCGACGGGCCGACGGCACGGCCAGGGCCAGGGCCACGGAGGCCACCAGCAGGACGGTGGAGAGCTCGAGGAGGGTGGAGCCGCGACGGCTCCGGCATGCGGCGACCATGCACACAAGATGGACGCCGGCCGGGGCGGTCCCATGGGGTACGGGGACCCGCTCCCGGGCTCGGTCGGGCTACTCGATGCCGTAGTCCCGGACCTTGTACCGCAGGGCCCTCGGGCTCAGCTCGAGGAGCTCGGCCGCCGCCGTCTTGTTGCCGCCCGTCCGGTGGAGGGCCTTCTCGATCAGGTGCTTCTCGAGGGCGGCCGTCCGCCGCTTCACCGAGAGGTCGTCGCCGCCCCCGATCGTCCCGAGCTCCTCGGGGACTGGAACGCGGACGTGCTCGGGGAGGTCTTCGACCCCGATCCTGTCACCGTCGCAGAGGACGAGCGCGCGCTCGAGCACGTTCTCGAGCTCTCGCACGTTGCCCGGCCAGGGGTACTCGAGGAGCACCTCCATCGCCTCGTTGTCGATCCCCTGGCACTCCACGTCCATCCTGGCCCGGTGCCGCTCGAGGAGGTAGCGCGCGAGCTCGGGGATCTCCTCGGTGCGCTCGGTGAGGGGTGGCAGGTGGATGGGAACCACCGAGAGCCGGTAGTAGAGGTCACGCCGGAACTCGCCTCCGCGGACCGCGTCTCCCAGGTCGCGATTGGTCGCGCTGACGATCCGGATGTCCACGGGAATCGTCTCGCTGCCCCCGACCCGCCGGACCTCCTTCTCCTGGATGGCGCGCAGCAGCTTGACCTGCAGGGACTGGGGGAGCTCCCCGATCTCGTCCAGGAACAGCGTTCCTCCCGCGGCGACCTCGAAGAGCCCTTCCCGGTCGCGGTCGGCGCCGGTGAACGCACCCTTGGTATGTCCGAAGAACTCGCTCTCGAGGAGATTCTCCGGGATGGCACCACAGTTGACGGCAACGAAGGGTCGGTCGTGCCGGGTGCTCTCGCGGTGGATCAGCCGGGCCAGGAGCTCCTTGCCCGTGCCCGTGTCCCCGGTCAGGAGGACGGGGGAAGGGTGGGGCGCCACCTTCTCGGCCACCTCGAGCGCCCTCAGCATGGCCTTGGACCGGGCGACGATGTCGCCGTAGCGTCGCTCGGTCCGGACCTCGTTGCGGAGGCGCCCGACCTCCCGGCGCAGCTGCTCTCGCTCCTCCGCCTTCCGGATGGTGAGCGCGACCTCGTCGGCCCCGAAGGGCTTCGGGATGTAGTCGTAGGCGCCGCGCTTCATCGCTTCGACGGCCAGCTCGGCGCTCCCGTAGGCGGTCATCACGATCACGAGGGCCTCGCCGCCTTCCTCGGCGTACCGCTCGAGGAACCCGAGCCCGTCGAGCTTGGGCATCCGGATGTCGCACAGGATCAGATCGGGCCGCTCCGCGACGGCTACGCTCAGACCCTCCTCGCCGTCGCCGGCCACGCGCACGTCGTGACCTTCGTCCTCGAGGATCAGGGTGAGGGACTTGCGGAGCCCCGCGTCGTCGTCGATGGCCAGGATCTTCAACGCTTCCCTCCCGGAAGCTGTGCCTCTTCTTCCTCGGCGATCCGCGCCCCGGGGAGCCGGATCACGAACACCGCACCCCCTCCGGCCGCCGCGCTCTCGGCTTCGATCCTCCCACCCATGCCCTCGACCAGACGAGCGCAGATCGAGAGGCCGAGCCCCGTTCCGTGCCCGGGCTCCTTGGTGGTGAAGAACGGGTCGAAGATACGGTCGAGATCCTCTTCCGGTATCCCCGGGCCCACGTCCTCCACCCGGATCACGCAGACGCGGCGGGCAGTGAAGAGCGGATCGATGCCCCTGCCCCCTTCGTCCCGGGACACCCGGCGGCGGTGCATGTAGTTGACCCCGGGGGGATCGTCCTCCCGCCGAGCCGGCAGCCGGATCACCCCTCCGGGCTCCGCCGTCAGGCTGACCCGGACCGCCGGCGCTCCGACCCCGGCGCCCTCCATCGCCTGGAGGGCGTTCAGCAGGATGTTCACCATCACCTGCTCCAGCCGGTGCGGCTCCATGAGCACGGGCGGCACCTCGTTCTCCGGCGCGAGGTCCCACTGGTGGTCCACACCGTCCAGACGGCCCTGGCTCTCGAGGAGATCCCGGACCCGTTCGAGGACCGGAGCCGGGTCGGCGGGGCGCAGCTCGGTGTCGACCGGGCGGGCGTAGTCGAGCAACCCGCGGACGATCCGATCGATGCGCTGGGCCTCCAGGCGGATCGAGTGGAGGAGCTCGGGGTCCCCGCCGTCCCGCTCCACCCTCCTGCGCGCGACGTCGACGTACCCCACGATCGCCCCCAGCGGATTCCCGACCTCGTGGGCCACCCCCGCCGCCAGACTTCCCACCGAGGCCAGCCGCGCCGCCTGGACCACCTGCGCCCGTGCCTCCACGAGGTCCCGGTTCGTGCGGTCCAGGGACTGGACGTTCCGGGCCAGGCGGGCCTGCTCCTCGATGAGCCGGTCGGCCATGGCGTTCACCGAGTCCTGGAGCTCCTTCAGCTCCGGGCTGTTCATCCCTCCGACCCGGTGGCGGTAATCCCCGGCCGCGATGCGCTGCACGTCCGCCACCAGTCGCTCCAGCGGCTCGACGAGCCTGGCGCGCAACAGCCAGGCGCCGAAGAGGAAGAGGACGGCGAGGTCCGCCACCAGGAGGACGAGGACGTACGCGAGGGCGTCGCCCGCGGTGCGAAGGGAGGGGAGGAGGGCGAGGAGCCCGAGCGCGGCGACGACGACCGCGCCCGCCAGCAGGAGGGAGAAGGCGAAGAGGAACTCCTTCCGGAGCGGAGGGCGATCAGCCATCGATTCCTTCGGGACGAAGACCCCCGTCCCTCTGAACGATCGGATGTCGGAGTGCGAGGACGCGGCGGCCCGACCTCAGAAGCTGCAGGTGATCACGCCGACGACGGTCGCCGGGGCGCCGCCGGCGGGGGCCGCACTCCCATAGTAGACACCGCACTGCTCGCTGGGGAGGCCCTCGTGGGACGCGGTCGCCGCCCACCCCTGGTTGGTCGCCTCGTTGACGGTGATCGTGACCGCCTCGCTCTCGGGGACCTCGAAGGTGGTAACGTCGGGGGCGTAGATGAAGTTGTCCGCGTAGTAGATCTCCTGGGCCGAGGTGAGGTTCTTCAGGTCGCTCTGGAGGCTCGCCTTGTAGGCCTTGTTGCGCGTGATGTTGAGCCGGGGTACGGCGATGGCGGCCAGGATCCCGATGACCACGATCACGACGGCCAGCTCGATCAGCGTGAAGCCGCGCTGGGTCGACCGGGGGATGCGTCGTGTCGTCTTCATGGTCTCGTTGAACTCCGTGTGCGGGCCGTGCGGTTCTCCGTGCGGACTCTTCGGGGTCGGGTCGGTCGCGGTGTCTCTCCTGGCGTCCAGGCCCGAAACGAGGCGGGGGGCGTGACCCTCGGGGGCCACGCCCCCCCACCGGAGGCCTATCCGATGCTGGGATCAGGCGTCACCCGGTGCAGGACACCTCGCCCGGAGCCGTCGGAGAGGACGGCGAGGTCGGAGGGCTCGCCACCGTGCCGTAGTAGATGGCGCAGCCTTCGCTCGTGTCCAGGCCGTCGTGGGTGGCCGTGGCGGCCCAACCGTCGTTGTCGCCCGTGCCGATGGCCACGTTCGAGCCCTCGGACTGGACGAAGCCCAGAGCCGTGGTGCTGGTGGTGTACGAGTAGTTGTCCGAGTAGTAGATCTCCTGCTGACTGCTCAGGTTCTTCAGGTCCGACTTCAGCGCAGCGTAGTACGCCTTCTCCCGGGTGGCGGAGAACTTCGGGATGGCGATGGCCGCCAGGATCCCGATGATCACGACCACGATCAGGAGCTCGATGAGTGTGAAGCCCTTGTTGTCCCGCATGGTGACTCCCTGTGAAACGAGTGGATGAGGGTCCGATGTACCGCCCGACCTCGGGGCAAAGCCGAGTCCACGCGCCGTTACATTCGGCGTAA
Organism: Gemmatimonadota bacterium; assembly: GCA_050050315.1. Classification (GTDB taxonomy): domain Bacteria; phylum Gemmatimonadota; class Gemmatimonadetes; order Longimicrobiales; family Gaopeijiaceae; genus JASFUL01. Next base: position 17 of record JASFUL010000392.1, on the reverse strand, counting down.
AGTGTTTGAAATCAGTA
>JASFUL010000391.1:0-5731 GCA_050050315.1 Gemmatimonadota bacterium | reverse complement strand
GCTTCGCCGACTGGGCCGCCGCGGTGACGGATGGCTGGCACGGTCCCGTGCCCCTCCTGGTCGCGGCGACCGACTACCGGGAGTCCTACCTGGCCGACGTGACGACGATGACGCCTCTCGCCCGTATCGCCCGGGGTCCCGTCGTCCTGGTCGGGGACGCCGCGCATCCCCTTCCCACGCTGCTCGGGGAGGGGGCGAACACGGCCCTCGAGGACGCGACCGGGCTGGCGGAGGAGGTCGCGGCCGACCCGGACGACCTCCCCGGCGCCTTCGAGCGCTTCGACCGGCGCCGCCGGCCCAGGCTGGCCCGACTCCACGAGGAAGGGCAGCGCGCGGTGCGCCGGTTCCTGGAATCCACCCCTACGAGGTCCACACCCCCGTGACACCGAACCCCGCGCCACCCCGACCCGACGTCGCGTCGCTCTTCTCGGACGACGCGGTCCGCATGGACCTCCTCCGCGAACGCGCCCACAACATGCGGTGGGCCGAGCTCCCGCCCGACGTCATCGCCCTCACGGCCGCCGACCCCGATTTCCCGGTGGCGAGGGAGATCCGGGACGCCATCTGCGACTACGTGGACGGCGGCGTCCTCTCCTACGGACCGCCCGCGGGGCTCGAACGCTTCCGCCGGTCGGCCGCGCGCGTGGCCCGGGAACGGAAGGGCCTCGACTGCACCTGGGAGCGCGTCCTCGCCACGGACTCCGCCGCGGCGGCCATGCACGTGGTTTCTCGCTTCGTGCTCCGACCCGGGGACGAGGCGATCGTCTTCGATCCGGTGGACTTCCTCTTCCAGCAATCGGCCGAGGCGGCCGGCGCCACGGTCGTGCGCAGCCCGATCGATCCGTCGTCCGGGGCCTTCGACCTCGACGACGTTCGCCGGCGGATCACACCACGCACGCGCCTGGTGGGCCTGTGCAATCCCCACAATCCCCTGGGTCTGGTGGCGTCGGAGGACGAGCTCCGGGGCCTGGGCGAGCTCGCGCTGGAGCACGACCTGTGGATCATGTCGGACGAGATCTGGTCGGACATCGTGTTCGAGCCCGCCCGCCACGTCAGCCTGGCGTCGCTCGGCCCGGACATCGCCTCCCGCGTCCTCACCGTCTTCGGCTTCTCGAAGTCGTACGGTCTGGCCGGGCTCCGCATCGGGTTCGTGGTGGCGCCCGACGACGCCACCTTCGGGGACCTGCTCGAGGCGTCCCGTGCGCCCTCGACGATGACCGGCGCCTCCACCCTTTCCCAGATCGGGGCCCAGGCGGCGTACGACCTCGCCGACCCCTGGCTGGAGGCGTTCCTCGAACACCTGCGGCGCCTCCGCGACCACGCCGTCGAGCGCCTCGATGCCATGGAGGGCGTCACCTGCAGGCCGCCGCAGGGAACGTACCTCCTGTTCCCCGACGTGAGCTCGTTCGGTCGGAGCTCCATGGACGTCCACCGCCACCTCCTGGAGGAGGGCAGGGTGGCGGTCGTGCCCGGCGCCCCGCGCTGGTTCGGGCCCGGCGCCGAGGGACATCTGCGCATCGCCTTCCCGACCTCCCGGCGGATCCTCGACGAGGGTCTGGACCGGATGGAGGCGGCCCTCGGCACCCTGGACCGGGCCTGAGGGGCAGCCGATGTGCCGCGTCGTCGCGTACCTGGGCACGCCCCTCCTCCTGGACGTCCTGCTCTACCGGTCGGAGAGCGCGCTCGTCCGTCAGGCGTACGACCCCAGCATGCTCACCTTCATGAACCTGGCCGGCTTCGGCTTCGCCGCCTGGGACTCGGGCTCCCACGACCCGGAGGTGCCGTTCCTCTACAAGGACACCATGCTCCCGATGTACGACCGGAACCTCATGCAGATGAGCCGGAAGCTCCGGAGCGAGTGCCTGATCGCCCACGTCCGCGGGGAGAACTACTTCGGCGGCGCCACGCCCCGCGTCGGACGCGCCAACCTCCACCCGTTCCAGCACCACGGCTCCCGGGTGGTGATGGCCCACAACGGAGGGCTGAACCGCTTCGCCGAGATGCGCTACGACCTGCTGCCCTACCTCTCCGCCGACGCGGCAGAGCGGATCGAGGGGACCACCGACAGCGAGTGGATCTACGCGCTCCTGCTCTCTCGACTCGCCGCGCGGCGGAAGGGAGATGGGGCCGGGGCCGCCACCGGGGCGGAGCCGGGCGCCCAGGGGGACGCGACGGGACCGGACGCGCTGGCCGACGCGGTCGAGGATACGCTCCGGATCATCCGCGACGTCCGGGAGGAGCGCGGCATCCACTTCGCCTCGGGGGTGAACCTGTTCGTGTCCGACGGGCGGAGCCTCGTGGCCACCCGCTTCTCCTTCGACTTCGGCTGCTTCGAGGGCCCGGTCCGCGCACGGCATCTCGCCTACCACTCGCTGTGGCTGACGGCGGGTCGCTCGTACGGGCTCCACGAGGGCGAGTGGCGCATGCAGGGGAAGATGGAGGAGGCCGACTCGGTGCTCGTGGCCTCCGAACCCCTGACCCGCGACGTCTCGACCTGGATCGAGATCCCCGAGTACACGCTCCTGGTCGCCCACCGGGTGGGCCGGCAGCTCGAGCTGGACGCCCGGGACCTGGACGTATGAAGGCCCCCGGCGTGCCCGCGGCGGACTTCCTGCGGGCGCTGGACCTGTTCTCGGGCCTCACCGACGACGAGCTCGGAGAGCTGGCCGCGACGGCCCTCCCGTTCGAGGCCCCCGCGGGCGCGACCCTCTTCCGCCAGGGAGACGAAGCCTCCGACATGTACTGCATGGCGGAGGGCACCGCGCGCGTGTCGGTGCGCCTGGCCGGCGAGGAGGAGCTCGAGGTGGCGCGACTGGGGCCGGGAAGCGTCGTCGGGGAAATGGCGCTCGTGGACGAGAGCGTGCGCTCCGCCTCGGTGCGCGTCGTCGACGCCGCCCGGGGCTACCGGATCGAGCGGTGGTCCTTCGACATCCTCCGGGCGGCCTTTCGTCCCAGCTCGTACAAGGTCGTCCACAGGCTGGCCGAGCTCGTGAGCGCGCGCCTGCGTGCCGCCACCCAGGAGCTCCTGGACGGGAGCGGGCCGTCCCTCATGATGGCCGCGGAGGGGGATCCTCCCGAGCGCATCGATCGCACACCCGCCCCGGATGGGCGGGAAGGCGCCCTGGACCCGGACGACCTCGCCCCGCTCCCGTTCTTCCGGGGCTTCACGCGGGCGGAGATGGGGGAGCTGCTCACCCACCTCCGACGCATCGACGTCCCCCGGCGGCGCCTGGTTTTCGACCAGGGAGACGCCGCCGACGCCGCCTACGTGGTCCTGCGCGGGGCCGTCGAATCGAGAGGCTCCGTCCCCTCGGGCGCGTTGAAGCTGGCGCTCCACGGGCCGGGCACGGTGTTCGGCGCGGAGGCGCTGTTCCGTCCGGAGCGTCGCGCCACCCGGGCGGTGACCCGGGAGGACACGAAGCTGGTCCAGCTCGACGCCGAGCGCTTCCAACGACTCCACCGCGAAGGTGCGGTCGTGGCCTACAAGCTGTGTGACGCGGCGACGCGTCTCCTCGTGGACGCCCTGCGGGGCGCCAACCGGCGCCGGACCTGGCTCGTGGCCAGCGGCCTCGGGCTCGACGGCGTCTCCACGCCCGAGTCGTCGTGAACCACCTCCGCGAGACCCACCGGGAGCGCGGCGCCGTCCTCTGCCTCGGCGGCGTGGAGATCGCCCGGCATCACCGGCACCACCACGACGCCCCTCTGGAGGACTGGCTCCGGCGGCATCTGGCGTAGCATCTTTCGACAGAGACCTCGCCGCCGCCCCCACCTCCGAACCGCGCTTCCGCATGGACCCGAGCCACGCCTCCGCGGAACCGACGGCCGGACGGTCCGCCCGTCTGCCGGGCGACCCGCCCGAGGGACCCGACGACACCCTCCTGGCCGCGGTGACCGAGGTCTGGACGTACCGGGAGCTCCTGCGCGTGATCGCGGTGCGCGACCTCCTCGTGCGGTACAAGCAGAGCCTCGTCGGCGCCGGTTGGGCCCTCTTCGTGCCCCTGGCCAACATGGCCGTGTTCACCGTGCTCTTCACCCGGGTCGTCCGGATGGAGACCGAGCTCCCGTACCCGATCTTCGTGTACGCCGGCCTTCTGCCCTGGACGTGGTTCGCCTCGGCGCTGAGCGTGGCGACCTCGTCCCTCACCCAGAACATGGGACTGGTCACCCGGGTCTACTTCCCACGGGAGATCCTACCGCTGTCGGCGGTCCTGGTGACGATGGTGGACTTCCTGCTCGGAGGCGTCGTGCTCGGCGTGCTGATGGTGCTGTACGGTGTCGTGCCCGGGCCGGAGGTGCTGCTGCTCCCCCTGGTGGTCGGGGTCCAGCTGGCCTTCACGGTGGGGCTCGGCCTGCTGATGGCCACCGGGAACCTCTTCTTCCGGGACGTCCGTTACCTCATGACGGTGCTGGTGGGGATCTGGATGTTCCTGACGCCGGTGCTGTACCCGCTGGAGAAGGTCGGCGGTCGCCTGGAGACGGTCCTCCGCTGGAACCCCATGGCCCCGGTCATCGAGTCGTACCGGTGGCTGCTCCTGGGATCGGCGCCTCCGGCCACGGGGCCCGCGATCTTCTCGGTGGCGTCGTCGCTCGTGCTGCTGGCCGGGGGATGGCTCCTCTTCCACCGCCTCGAGCCGCGCTTCGCCGAGGTCATCTGATGACGACGCTCCGAGCGGTCTCCGTCGAGGAGCGTCCGGGGGGACGGATCCGGCTCGTCGGCGACGTCCGGGGAGGAGGGGCGCCCGAGGAGGTCTGGTACGAGGTCCCCGCGTCCCTGGCGGACGGCATCGACCGCTCGGGCGCCCCGTGGCTCGTCGCCCTCCTTCCCCTCGCCGTCACGCGCGGCACCCCGCTCCGCGTGCCCCTGCCGGTGGACGCCCGCCTGGTCGGGAACCTCCGGAGGGTGATGGAGATCTGGTCCGGGTGGTACCCGCACCTCCGTCCGGTGCCGCTCGAGGTGGAGGAGGAGGAAGCCGACGGCCCCCTCGGCGGGAGGGTGGCGGCCTTCTTCTCGGGCGGCGTGGACTCGTTCTACACCGTGCTGCGACACCTCCCCGGCGACGCGACGCCCCCGGGCGTCCGGGTGCGGAGCGCGGTCCTGCGCCGAGCCGGGGTTCCCGTCGACCCGGTGTCCGAGGAAGGCGATCCCCCTCCGTCGAAGACCTCCGTGGAGGACCTGCTGACCGTCGAGGGCTTCGACATCCCCCTCCGCGAGGGCCAGGCGCTGACCCGTCTCCGGGCGCGCCACCGGCGGGTGGCCGACGGTCTGGGCCTCCACCCGGTTCCGGTCGCGACGAACCTCCGGGAGACGGCCTGGGGGACGACCGACTGGGCGGGGCTCTCCCACGGGTGCGGCCTGGCGTCCGTGGCGCTGATCCTCGGCCGCCGTTACCGACGGGTGCTCCTGGCGGGGGGAAGCGGCCACCACGCCGTGAGGCCCTGGGGCTCCCATCCCGACACCGACCCGCTGCTCTCCTCGTCGAGGACCCGGTTCTTCCGGGAGGGGTGGGGCGCCTCCCGCCTCCAGAAGATCTGGCTGGTGGCGGGCTCGGAGGTCGCCCTCCGGGCGCTCCGCGTCTGCTGGAGGTCCGCGACCGACCGGAACTGCGAGCGGTGCGGAAAGTGCTACCGCACCCTGCTGGCGCTGGACCTCTTCGACGTCCTCCCCGAGGCCGGCGGGTTCACCGTCGATCGCAGCGACCCCGGCGTCGTGGCTCGCCTGTTCGCGTCCAAC
>JASFUL010000390.1:0-5748 GCA_050050315.1 Gemmatimonadota bacterium | reverse complement strand
GTATCTGGTGCGGTTGGTGGTGGGGGCGGGGCGGTGAGAGGGTGTTCCTCGGAACGGATGGGTGATGGACGGCCGCGACCGACGGCACCTGGTGGATCCGGACGGACCAGGGCGGCAAGACGGCCGAGGCCGCCGCCTGGATCGTCTTCGACGCCCAGGGGCGCTGGGTGGGCTGGGTCGCCCTGTCCCCGGGCTTCCGCATCAGGGAGCGACCCCTCTTCCTGGCGGTCGTGATCGTATCGACCGTCGTCTGGCTGCTGCTCGCGATCAGCCTGGTGGGGCTCATCTACGCCTTCCTCTTCGCCGCGTTCTTCTTCGTGTCCCACCTCGTGTTCATCGCCTACGTGCGGGGATCGGCCGTCAAGCTCGGGCCCAACCAGTTCCCCGACCTCCACGCGCGCGTGGTGGAGCTGGCCGCGGCGATGAAGATGAAGCCCCCGGAGACCTACATCATGCAGGCCGGCGGCGCGCTGAACGCCTTCGCCACCCGCTTCCTCCGACGGGACCTGGTGATCCTCTACAGCGACCTGCTGGAAGCCTGCGAGGAGAACGATCGAGCGCGGGACATGATCATCGCCCACGAGCTCGGTCACCTGAGGTGCAACCACCTGCGGTGGCTCTGGTACACGCTGCCGGGCCACTTCGTACCCCTGCTCGGACGTGCCCTCTCCCGCGCCCGGGAATACACCTGAGACCGCTACGGAGCCGCCGGCGCGGGTCGCGCCGAGGACGCCGCCCTGGGCCTGACCATCCTCGCCGCTGGCCCCCGGTTCGCTCCGCACGTGGACCGGGCCCAGTTCATCCGCCAGCGGGAGGACATGAATACGGGGCTCATGACCCTGGGTCAGTGATTCGGGGCGAACGATCCGGCGAGGGTGGTCCCCCTCGTGCCCGAATCGGACGTGGGGGCCGCGCGTCGGCAGGTCGAGGCCGACTACGCCGAGCTCTCGTCGTTCCTCGAGGAGAACTGGACCGCGGCCGACGCGCCGACCAGCATCTTCGACGTGCGCGCGGCGTGGGAGGAGCGGTATCCCGACCGGGCCTTTCCCACCGATCCGTTCGACGGCTACGACTACGGCTACACGCGCGTCGGCGCGTCGTACGAGCTGCTCAGCAGCGGACCCGACGGGGAGCCGGGGACGGACGACGACATCCTGCAGGTGAGGGAATTCCCGCGCTGACCGGCGGGCCTCTCACCCCACCCGCTCGATCCCCGGCACCCCGTCGAACGCGCGATCGAAGCTCAGGATCCGGTCGACCTCACGCCGCTCCATCACGGCCACGTGCAGCGCGTCCCGGGCCGAGCGGACCTTGAGGCCGTCGAGCACCCGGCGGGCGCGCTCCACGTCCTCGCGCTCCACGGAGTAGACCTCGTCGACGACGCCGAGGAGGGCGTCGAAGGCCGGCTGGATCGCGTCGGGGCGCTCGATGGCCACGTAGCGGTGGAGGATCTCCTGGAGGACCTCGGCGCTGGTCACCAGGCGCTCGCCGTCGGCGATGGCCCGCTCCAGGTGCCGCTGGGCGTCGATCTTGTGGGGGTGGGGCGCCCCCACGAGGTACATCGGGATGTTCGAGTCGACGAAGATCACGATTCGGACGTGTACCCCTGCTCGATCTCGCGGAGCATCTGCTCCATGTCGGCCGTCGGGAACTCGTGCTCCGCGGCGGCCCGCACCACGGCCAGCTTCCGTCCCGCGTCCGCGGCCGGTTCCTTGGCCTGCACGTCGGCCAGCGAGCGCCGGACCCACTCGGAGAGGGTGAGGCCGTGGCGCCGGGCGGTGCGCTTCAGCCTGCGGTACTCCTCGTCCCCGAGGATCACATTCAGGCGCTTACTCATAACATGAGTATGCCCGACGCAGAGGATGAGCACAAGCCGCGTCTGCCCGATTGGCGCTTTGATCCCCGGAGGAGGAGGGGCCGCGTCGCTCAGCGCCTCGGCGCCGCAGCCGGCTTCACGTACTGCGACAGCCCGTTCTCGAGGACCGACGCGAGGAAGGAGCCCGCCCACTCCGTGCCGTCCGTTTCTGTCAAGATCACAAACAGACGTTTGCCTTGTGCATCCGTCAGATCGGCGCATAAACTGGCCCGCCTCCCGCGAGATACCCGACGGCATGGGAACCGCTTTGTTCCTCTCCCAAGCCGAAAGGAGTCAGAGGCCATGAAGCGATCCGTATTCACCTGGGGCATCGCTGGGCTGGATTTCACCGATCCTGGTCGCCCCGACTACGACGTCCACGATTGGTCCACGCGCAACTGACCGCGGGGAGGCGACGGATGCGAAGAGCAGGCAGGACTGCTATGGCCGGAATCGCACTGGCCAGCGGGCTCGTCTTCCTCGGGTGCCCGGAGCCGTCAAGGGACGCCGTGATGATGGTTGCCGACACCAGCGGGCCGCAGCCGCCGGGCGTGGGCGAGCGCGGGCTCCGAGAGGCGGAGAGGCTCCTTCCAGCCGAGCCCTACCCATTCCAGGCTACCGGGCCTGCGGCCGCGATGGTGATGGACACTGTCGCAGACGGACGGACTGCTGCGCCCACGGGCGACGAGCCACGGCCCATGCCGGTAGAGCCGCGAAGGCGCTGAATGCTCACAGCCGCCGCCTGGCGGTCGTCGAGCCCCATGGCGAGCTGGGGTCGAGCGCTCAGGCACCCACGAAATGTGCACCAGAGCACGCTTCCGTGGTGCGCGGCTTCCGGGTCACCGCGGTGGGTCCCCGTGGAGATGCTCCGGTCCAGGCGTAGGGGCAGGTGTCAAGGCGCAGAGGTGCGAGCCCTCGTTGAAGTGCTGGGGAAGGTGGCGAGGAGGAACGTGAGGTGCATCTTCAGCGGAAGTCGCCGGCGCCGCGCACGATCCGGTCGAGGACCCGCTGCGCCGTCCGGCGGAGGACGGGGTCGGGGCTGTCCGTTAGGGCCTGAAGCGTTGGGCGGGCGCCGTCTGGATCCGAGGCGGCCCAGGCGGCCAGCGCCCGGGCACGGAAGAGGGCGGCGTCCTCTGGATCGGCTCCCGCTGCCGGTCCCTCCCTGAAGGCGCGTCGCCAGGTGACCGGTGGAACGTCGGGCCGCCTCGGGGCGTCGACGCCGCAGCCCCACCACAGATACAGCTGGACCGGGTCGGACACGAAGTTCGCGGGGGCCGGGGCCGCGTCGGGGAACAGACTCAACTCCTCCCGCGGACAGCCCGCAGAATGGAATCCGACTCCCGACCGGCATCCTCGAGCCTCTTCGAGCCCCACCAGACCGAGCACGGCGACGGCGGCGGATCGGTAATCGTAGTGCATCCGGAACACCTGGCCCTCCGTGAGCTCGGTTCTGTCCGGATTCCCGCCCGGCCACATCAGGTTCGATTGGAGGAATCCCTCCCCGCCCGCGACGTGCTCGAGGCCGAGGATGTGCCCGATCTCGTGGGGAAGCGTGCGCCTGCCCCATCCGAGCTCGGCCATGAGGACCATGTCGCCCCCAATGATCGCCCTCCCGATGATGATTCTCTCATCGTCGTCGTCCAGGATGGAACGCACCGCGTAGACGTTGATCCGCCCTTCAGTGAAGCCCAACTCGTCAATGCCGGTCCGCCGGGGTCCGCCACGCACGTCGAGGAAGCTGGCCGCTTCGGGATGACCCGTGAGGTCGAAGAACTCGGGGTCGATGCGAACCCCGGCGTACTGGATCTCGAAGAGCCGGTTCGCCGCGTCGACGTCTTCGAGGATCCTCCCCCGTGCCTCCGCGTAGGGCCCGTAGACGATCCAGACGGAGACCGGCAGCACAGCGACTGGACGCCCGGGAACGGTGACGGTGTCCACCGCCGGTGACCAGGTGGCGCCTACCACGGTGGGTGCATGCCCTGGTGCGAAGGCGATGACCTCGTTGCGGGCGTCGGAGGCGCGGAAAGCACCCACTTCGATCGAAGGCGAGGCGGCACGGAAGACGGAGTCGTTGACCCGACCGCCTGCCCAGCCGTCCACCAGGTACGCGGCCTCCAGGCCCGCAAGCTCGGGGAGCCGGGCCTCGATGATGTCGGGCCCGGACACGACGGCGAAGTCCGCTGACGTGGCGCGGATGTCGCGCCATTCCACCATGAGCTCGGCCGCGGTCGCCGAACCGGACACCCCCACGTCGTGGAACGTGGCGATCCCGTCCTGCGGCTCGACCGTAACGGGCCCTGTGAGGGTGAGCCCGCCCTCGGGAGTGGCGAGGTGAAGACCCACGGGGTCGCGGGCGTCTTCCAGGGGCTGGCCGGAGGCGTCGGCGATCCGCACCATCACAGGAGGGTGGAACGTGGAGCCGTCGATCACGTCGTGTGGCGGCCCGTCGAACTGGAGGCGAGCCCCCTCCGGTGCGGTGCGAGGCCCCGTGGCGTTGTCGCAGGCGACAAGCAAGGCGATCTGAACGGTCGGCAGCAGCGCTCGTACGATCGCCCCGAAGTGCGCGTGGCGACGGTCACGCGAGAAGGCCTTCACGAGCCAGCCAACCAGATGGGGTTCCGGTTGTACCCCGAGCGTGTGATCCGCACCGGAGCTCCTCCGTCGACGGACTGTACCATCAGCTCCTTCGGACCGAAGCGGTCCGTCTCGAACACGATGAACTTCCCGTCCGGCGAGAAGCTCACGTCTCGGTCGTTTCCCGCGCTGGCCACCAACGGTCGTACTGCACTGCCGTCGGGCTCGGAGATGAAGATGTCAATCGTACCCCCGTTGGACGTGGCGATGAACGTCAGGTGGCGCCCGTCCGGTGAGACTGCCGGGAGTGTGGGGTTGCGCATGCCGGGCCCCGAGGGCACCAACAGCCTGGGATTCGATCCGTCTGCCTCTGCGGTCCAGAGGGCGTATTGACCCGTCTCCGCCTGAATCGACGAGAAGACCACGAAGGAGCCGTCGTGGGACCAGGCCATGGAATCGCATCGACCCTCCACGATCCTGCGGGCCGCCGTGCCGTCGCCCGCCACGACGTGACATTGCCAGGGCTGGCGGGGCTCCGCCGATAGGTAGGCCACCCACTCCCCTGTCGGAGACCACCGGGGCTTCCAGTCGAGGGTGGTGTTCTCCGGAAGCAGCGGCTGGCGTGTCGCACCGTCCGCCGAGTATTCCAAGATCTCCATGTCGAAGAGGCCAAGGCTCTGCACGGCGGCGAGGATGCTGCGCCCGTCCGGGGACCAGTTCGGATCGGTGGGCCATTCCGTCGCCCGGCGGCTCTGGAGGTTGTCCGTGATCTGGGTGAGGACACCCGCCGTATCGACGGAGACGATGTCGAGGATCCAGTCGGAGCCGTAGGGCACGATGCGCTCGAGCAGGACTGATCGGGCCGAGGGATGGGCCGAGGTGACGTTGGCGATGTTGTAGACGAGGTCGTTGTCCGTGAGCTGACGCTCCCCAGACCCGTCCGGCTGGATGCGGTAGAGCTCCGTCCGTCCCGGCCCGATGGCCGTCCCGCCGAACTCCCGGTCCGACAGAAAGACGATCACACCCTTCGGCACAGTCGGGACCGGCTGCTCGCGATCGTCCGGGGTGGGGGTCGTCGGGACCTCCTCGGAGCACGCCGCACCGACTGCCAGCGCGAGGAGCAAAGCGCACGGAGTGGCAATCCCCCGGGCTGCCTTCCGCCGGGGGGAGCCCACGCTGCCCGGACGACGACTGCTACACATGTCCCACGCGCTCCCGGCCCGCCGCGACGATCTCCTCGAGACGGGCGAGGTCGCGGCGGAGGAGGCGCCGTCCGTTGGAAGTCGCCCGCCAGTAGGCTCGGCGAGGATCCGTCGCCT
>JASFUL010000389.1:0-5748 GCA_050050315.1 Gemmatimonadota bacterium | reverse complement strand
CCCTGGCGTGGGGGCGAGACGAGCTCGTGAAGCACTACTCGCTGGAGCGCCTCATCGAGAGCATCGCCACCATGATGGACCACCCCATCTGAGGGCAGGTCGCCGCCCCGGTCGCCGATCGAGGGTCGGCGTCTCCTCCCTCGGGCACCCTCAACGCCCGCCCGCGGCCTCCGGCGGAAACAGCCCCACCTGCATCAGGAACGCCAGGTTGTCCCAGCCCGTCCACGTCTCGGCGATCCGGCCGTCCTGGATGCGGTGGACGATGAAGTTCATGATCTCGACCGGCTTGCCCGTGGCCGGGACGTCGCCGAACGCCCCTTCATGGGTCCCCGTGCCTCGCGTGACGTAGGCGACCTTGTCCCCCTCGGCCACCATCAGCTCGACGGCCTCGTGCCAGTCGGGGAAGGCGGAGAAAGTGGCGTCGAAGAACTCCATCATCTGGTCCCGGCCGCGGATCTCGGGCATCGCGGTGGTGGCCTGGCTGTGACGCGCGTAGTCGGGCACGAGGGCGTCACGGAGCGCGGCCCGGTCCTGCCGGTTCACGGCGTCCATCGTCCTGCGGACCAGTTCCTTGTTGGCTTCCAGCCGCCCCATGTCGGTCTCCTCCGTTGCGGTGTTGGCGCATCCCATGAGTGTGAGGGACACCACGACAAGCCGCGTGGCGTATCCCCGAAGGCGTCGAGCGAGATCCATGATGCGGGCTCCTTGCGTCGCGTGAAGGGATGGGCCGCAAGGTAGGCCCGGGTCCTGTCCGTTCCCTTATCGTGGTCTTATCATCTCGGTAAGAGCCTCCCAGCCCACCGAACGCCAATGCTCGAGCTCCGACTGCTGGGGACCCCCCACCTCCGAAGGGGGGACTCGGTCGGCCCCGTCCGGCTCCAGCCCAAGCGACTGGCGGTGCTGGCGTACCTGGCCCTCGAGGCCACGGGGCGCCCTTGCCGGCGCGACACCCTGGTCGCCCTCTTCTGGCCGGAGTTGGACGGCCCGCACGCGCGCAACGCCTTGAGCCAGGCGCTGTACGGGCTGCGGCGCCGACTCGGCGGGAGCGTGTTGCGCGGAGGCGGTGCGGAGGAGGTCTGGGTCGCACCGGGCGAGGTGTGGTGTGACGCGATCGCCTTCGAGCGAGCGTTGGGGGAGGGTCGGTTCCTCGAGGCCGTCGAGCTTCACGAAGGGCCCCTCCTGGAGGGCCTCCACCTGTCGGGAGCGTCCGGATTCGAGGACTGGTTGGCCGAGCGGCGCGCGCGGTTCCAGCGCCGGGCGGGGGAAGCGCTCGGCGTCCTGATCGAGCGAGACGAGCGGGTCGGGAACCACGCGGGGGCGGCGGAAGGGCTCCGGCGGCTGGCCGCCCTCGCTCCCGGGGACGAGTCCGTCATGCGACGGTGGATGCGCACGCTCGAGAGGGCCGGGGACCGCGCGGGGGCGCTCCGCGTGTACGACGGGCTGGTCCGGACGCTCGCCACCGAGCTCGGGCTCTCGCCCGCGCCCGAGACGGACCGACTGGCGGAGCGGCTGCGGGCCCCTTCCCGAACGGTGGGCCGGCTCGGTGTACCGTCGATCGCGGTCCTTCCGTTCGCCGATCTGAGCCCGGACCAGGAGCAGGAGTACTTCTGCCACGGCCTCACCGAAGAGGTCATCATGGCCCTGGCACGCGAGCCCGGCATGCGCGTCGTCGCCCGGACCTCGGTCTTCACCGGCGACGTCGCGGACCGCGACGTCCGGGACCTGGCCCGCTGGCTGTCCGTCGACGCGGTCGTAACGGGGAGCGTTCGCCGGTCCGGGACGACGCTGCGCGTCGCGGCCCGATTGATCGACGGGGAAAGCGGGTATCACCTCTGGTCGGAGCGCTACGATCGCGCCGCCGGAGACGCGCTCGGGATCCAGGACGAGATCGCCGGGGCCGTGGCGGCCACGCTGCGGGAACGGATCGCCACGGCACGCGGGGGCCGGACGCCCGCTTCCCGGACGCGGGACGTGGAGGCCCACGACCTCTATCTGCGGGGGCTGTACCACCGCCGGAAGCGGACCCGCGAGGCCCTGGCGGCCGCCTGCGACTGCTTCCGGCGGTGCGTCGTCCGCGACCCGGAGTACGCCGACGGCCACGCCGCCCTCGCCTTCACCCACGCGCTGTCGGGCTGGTGGCTCTTCGACGTGTTCCCTCCGACCCAGGCCTATCCGGTGGCCCGGTCCGCGGCGGCCAGGGCTCTCGCGCTGGACGACCGCCTCCCGGAGGCCCACCTCGCCCTCGCCTGCACGAGGCAGGCGTTCGATCGGGACGGCCCCGGCGCCGAAGTCGCGTTCGCCCGTGCCCTCTCCCTCGATCCGGACAACCAGGACATCCTGGGCAACTACGCCGGCCACCTGGTCCTGCGGGGACGCTTCGACGAGGCCATCGAGATCACCCGGGAGGCCGAGCGGCTGGACCCGGGATGGATCATGCCCCCGACGGCCCTGGGGCTGTGGAAGCTCGCGGCCCGCCGCTACGACGAGGCCGTGAACCAGCTGGACCGGGCCGCCGAGCTGGAACCGAAGTTCTTCATGCCGGCCATGTTCCTGGGCGATTGCCACCGGTTCACGGGCCGGCCGGCCGAAGCGAGGGCCGAGTACGAGCGCGCCATCGGCCTGGTCGGCCGCGAGCCGATCCTGCTGGGCCGGCTGGCTTCGGCATCGGCGGCCGAGGGGGACCTGCCGACGGCGCGACGGCTGGTGGGGGAGCTCGAGGCTCTCCAGGCCGACCGTCACGTCCTGCCGTCCATCCTCGCTCGTGCCCACGCGGCCATGGGCGACCCCGACGGCGCCTTCCGCTGCCTCGACCGGGCCGTGGAGGAGCGGGACACCACGCTGGTGCTGCTTCCCCACTGGCCCGGATACGACCCCGTCCGATCGGACCCGCGCTACGAGAAGCTGCTCGAGCGCGTGCGGCTCTGGCCCGCCGGACTGCCCAGCGAGACGGCCTGACGTCGCGGGCCGTCCGGCTGCGACGACCCGGTCCACCCCGGATCCGACGCCGCCGACCCGCTCGGTCCCTCGGCTTCCTCTCCCCCACGGACCGCCCCTTTCCCCCACCCCCGGCGCCCCCCATCATGCCCGTGCCCCGGGGCGGCCGCCGCGCCGCTCCCGGTCGACCCCAGACGCGGACGCGGTCCTCCCGGTGCTCTGCCACCGCACATCCGCCGGGAGCCGCGAGGAGCGCTCCATAGATGACGGCCGCAGCCCACCCGCAGCAGTACGCCGTACGCCCGCCGCCCGAGCTGAACCCCCGGGCCGATCCCGTCCTGGACTTCCCGGACAGGCCCCTCGAGGCGATGACCGCCGCCGACTACGACGCCCTGGGCTTCCTCTCCGGCCTGGAGGTGCACCAGCAGCTCCTCACCCGCTCCAAGCTCTTCTGCCGCTGCCCGGCCGGGCGCACGGCCACCCGCGTCGACGCCGAGGTGCTCCGGCACATGCGGCCGACGCTGAGCGAGATGGGGGAGTACGACGGCACGGCGCTCATGGAGTTCAAGACCCGCAAGGAGATCGTCTACCTGCTCGAGCGGGGCAGCGTCTGCACCTACGAGATGGACGACACGCCACCCTTCCCCATCGACGCCGAAGCGGTGCGGATCGCCCTCGAGGTGGCGGCCCTCGCCGATCTCCAGCTCGTCTCCGAGCTCCACGTGATGCGGAAGCAGTACCTGGACGGCTCCATCCCCACCGGCTTCCAGCGCACGGCCATGGTGGGGCTCGACGGCCGGATCCCCTTCCGTGAGCCGGGGCTGGGCGTGGACCGGGAGCTGGGCATCCGGCAGCTCTCCCTCGAGGAGGACGCGTGCCGCGAGGTGTCCGACGTCGGCCACCGCATCGTCTTCCGCACCGACCGGCTGGGGATGCCCCTCACCGAGCTGGTGACCGAGCCCGAGCTGCGGACGCCCCTCGAGCTCCGGGCGGCGGCCCGGTTGCTCACGCGCCTCGCGCGGGCCACGGAGAAGGTGCGCCGGGGCCCCGGCGCGGTGCGCCAGGACGTGAACGTGTCCGTGGCCGGCGGTCGCCGGGTGGAGATCAAGGGCGTGCAGGGGCACCGCCGGCTGCCCCTCCTGGTACACACCGAGGCGTTCCGACAGCTCGACCTCCTCAGGCTCCGGGAGGAGCTCCGGCGCCGGGGCGGATCCCCCGAGGCGCTCGCGGTCCCGGGAGACGGGGCCTCGGCCCTCCTCGACTCGGGCCTGGTCCTGGACGCGGGCCGCACGCTCCGCGCCTCCATGTACACACCCCTCGCCCGGGCCCTCGACCGCGGCGAGTCCGCCCTGGCGGTGCGGCTCCCGGGCTTCGCGGGGGTGCTGGGGCGTCCCCTTCAGCCGGGGTGCACGTTCGCCGACGAGCTGGCCGAGCGCGTGAGGGTCATCGCCTGCCCGGTCCACCGTACCTTCCTCACGCACACCGACCGGCCGGAGGCGCTGGGCGAGGCCCACTGGAGGGAGCTGCGGAGGGCGATCGGGGCCGACTCCGACGACGCGCTGGTCCTGGTGTGGGCCCCCGAGGAGGACGCCCGCACCGCCGCCCGCGAGGTGCTCGTCCGGGCCC
The DNA here is from genome assembly GCA_050050315.1 of Gemmatimonadota bacterium. GTDB lineage: Bacteria > Gemmatimonadota > Gemmatimonadetes > Longimicrobiales > Gaopeijiaceae > JASFUL01. The sequence goes on along the minus strand of JASFUL010000389.1, from coordinate 1,188 downwards.
GCGAGGCCTTCCAGGGGATCCCCGCCGAGACCCGCCAGGCCCGCGGGGACGGCACCACCGGCTTCGAACGCATCCTCCCGGGCCCGGACCGCATGTACCCCGACACGGACACGCCTCCGCTGCCCATCGAGGACACCCTGGTGAAGGAGGTGCGCCTGGGCCTGGCCGAGCCGCCCTGGGCCCGGGAGCGCCGCTACGAGTCGCTGGGCCTCGCGGCAGACGCCGCCCGTCGCCTGGCAGCCGCCCCCTGGGCCGACCTCTTCGACGCCGTCGCGCCCGCCGCCGGCGGGCCGGCCATCGGCCTGTCCGCGGCGCTGGAGCAGCGGGTCCCGTTCCACGCCCGGAGCCGGGCACGGGCGGACCTCGAAGCCATCGTGCCGCCCGCCGACCGGCTCGTCCCCCTGGTCCGGGCCCTGGAGGAGGGGACCCTCCGCCCCGACGCGCTGATCCCGGCCCTCGACGAGGTCCTGCGGGACACCGGGCGTGAGGGGGTGGACGTCCTGGAGGCCTACCGCCCCCGTGACCACGACGCCGAGCGGCTCCGCCGGCGCGTGGACGAGGCCCTCGCACGGATCGAACGGGTGCGCTCCGACGACCCTGCGGCCAGGCTCCGGTGGGCCATGGGGGAGGTGATGCGGCCGCTGCGCGGGCGGGTCGATCCCCGACTGGCGAGGAAGCGGCTGCAGGAGGCGCTGGGGGCGGAGGTCACGGCGTGAGCCCCGGGACGCAGGACTTCGATCACGGGTACCGGGGTCCCGCCCTCGAGGTCATGCGCCGCCACGGGATCACCGTCTGGTGCGAGGTGCGGGCCCGGACCACCCGGGGGGAGTTCACCGGGCTGGTTCTCCCCCGCTCCGAGACCGCCGACCCCCTCCATCTGGTCCTGAAGCTGGGGGTCGGCTACAACATCGGCCTCCGCCACGACACCATCCTGGAGCTGGAGCGGATCGGCTACCGGGAGGCCCACTACGCCATTCCCTCCCAGGCCTTCCCACGCCGCGACGAACACCCGGACGTCAAGCTGCTCGGGACCGGCGGCACCATCGCCTCGCGCCTGGACTACCGGACCGGCGCCGTGATCCCGGCCTTCAGCCCCGGGGAGCTGTACGGGTCGGTGCCCGAGCTGGCCGACATCTGCAACCTCGAAACGGAGAAGGTCTTCGGGGTCTTCTCCGAGAACATGGGACC
>JASFUL010000388.1:0-5750 GCA_050050315.1 Gemmatimonadota bacterium | reverse complement strand
CCCGGCGGGCTGGCCCGGGGCTTCCGGCAGGGTCGCGCCACGACACCCGGGAACCGCGTGGGCGTAGAGACGTGGGAGCAGTGGCTCAGGAGGAGCGAAGATCCACCGAGAGAGGGAGGATGAGGGATGGGAGGTCGGGATTCTCTGACGGTCGGGTCCCGGGGCGGCCGGGAAGCGCTGCGGCGGACGGCCGCGGTGGTTCTCGTCGGGTGCGGGCTCGCTCTGGGCCGGGCCGTTCCGGCGGGCGCGCAGCAGTCGCCTCCGTGCGGCGACGAGCCGGGCTTCCACGCCCTGGACTTCTGGGTCGGCGAGTGGACGGTGTGGTCCGACGGCCAGCAGGTGGGCACCAACCGGATCGTGAAGGTCCAGGGGGGCTGTGCACTGGAAGAGCACTGGGAGGGGGCCGGCGGCGGCACCGGACAGAGCCTCTTCTACTACCTTCCGGCCAGCGGGGCGTGGAAGCAGGTATGGGTCACCCCCGCTGCCCGTTCCGCGGGCGGCGTCAAGGAGAAGGCCTTCGTCGAAGGGCCGGAGGGATCGGTCCGCTTCCAGGGCACCATCGAGCGGCGGGACGGCACGACCTACCTCGACCGGACCACCCTGACGCCCATGGCCGGGGGCGCGGTACGCCAGCACATCGAGGTCTCGACCGACGGCGGCCGGAGCTGGCGCACGACCTTCGACGCCGAGTACCGGCCGGTCTCGGGAGACCGCACTCCTACATCTTGAGCTTCGCGGCCCTCCGTCGACTCATCGCCCAGGGTTCGTCGAAGCCCTCGACGTGCACCCGGAAGGTCCGGTTGAACCACTCCTCCACCTCGATGACGTAGTCGAGGTTGACCATCGTGGAGCGGTGGATGCGCACGAAGGTGCCGGGGGGGAGCGTGGCCTCCCACTCCCGCAGGGGGCGGCCTAGCATCACCTCCCGCCCGTCCGACAGGTGAAGCCGGGTGAAGTCGCCGTCGGCCTCGATGACCTTGATCCGTTCGACCTGTACGAAGCGCCACCGGCGCCCGTCCTTCACGAACAGGCGGTCCTCGAGGGTGAGGGCGGTGGGGCGCCCGTCGGGTGGGGTCGACGGGGCTCCGTCCAGCCGGCTCAGCGTCTCGTCGAGCCGCTCGGGGTCCACGGGCTTCAGCAGGTAGTCCACCGCGTTCACCTCGAACGCCCGGAGGGCGTACCGGTCGTAGGCGGTGACGAAGACCACCTCGAAGTCCGCCTCCACCGCCTCGAGAAGATCGAAGGCGGTCTCCTTTCCCAGCTGGATGTCTAGGAAGACCAGCTCGGGACGGTGCTCGGCGAGGGCCTGGCGGGCCCCCGCCACGGACTCCGCTTCGGCCACGACCTGCATCCCCCGCTCGGTGAGGAGCGTGCACAGCTCCCGGCGTGGGAGGGGCTCGTCCTCGACCACCAGGACCCTACGGGCCATCGTCCGCCTCCGGGATCCGGATGAGCGCCCGGACGACGTCCCCCTCCTGGGACAGGGCCAGGCTCGCCCGGCCGGGGTAGGCCGACGCCAGTCTGGCCCGCAGGTTGCGGAGCCCGAAGCCGCCGTCGCGGGTGGACGCCCCGTCCGACGCCGCGCGGTCCCCGTTCAGCCGCCCGGAGTTCTCCACGGCCAGGCGCAGCTCCCGGTCCACGAGGGTCGCCGAGATGTCCACCCGGAGGCGCCCGTCCACCTCCTCGCCGTGCTTGACCGCGTTCTCCACCAGGGAGAGCAGGAGCATGCCCGGGACGAGGGTCTCCGCCGCCCCTTCGTCCTCGTCCATGGTGACCTCGAGCCGCTCGCCGAAGCGGACCCGCTCGATCTCCAGGTACGCCCGCAGGATATCGAGCTCCTCCGACACGCGAACCCAGGTGTGCTCCTCGTCGGCCAGGGCGTAGCGCAGGAAGGACGAGAGGCGGGTCACCATCCGGCGTGCGGCCTCGGGCTGATCGGCGATCAGCGCCCGCACGGAGGCGAGGGCGTTGAAGAGGAAGTGGGGGTCGAGCTGCCGGCGCAGCAGCTGCAGCTGGGCCGCCCTGGCTTCGCTCTCGGCAGCCAGCCATCGCTTCTCCTCCGCCAGGGACCGACGCCAGTAGGCGAGCGCGAGGTACCCACCGCTCCACGCCATGACGATGAACACGTGGTTCATGAGGACGAAGGGGAAGAAGGTCGGCGTGAAGAAGAGGAGGGTGTTTCCCTGGATGGCGATGGAAATGCCCGCCATCACGCCGACCCAAGCCGCCGCCACCGCCAGTGAGACCGGGGCGACGACGACGGCCGCCCGGGGAAGTCCGGCCCGGCTCACGCCGGTCCTCCGGTACAGGAGGGCGAGCCCCTCGGCGATGAGCCAGCCGATGAGCGTCCAGCCGCCCTTGAACGCCGCCAGCTTGAGGACCGGGCCGCCGTAGAAGGGGAGCACGGCGAGGAAGTAGACCACGCCCGCCACCAGCCAGACGCCGAGGTGGGCCAGGAGGGGACGGCGCAGCAGGGAGGAGCGGCTCATGGCGTAAGCTGCCACCCCGGGTCCCCGGCCGGCAACGGACCCTCGCCGAACGGGCCCTGCAGCCGCCGAGCGGTGCGGAGCGCGGGGTGGGCCCCTCGCGGAGCCGACGGCCGGGGCGACCTGTCCGTGGATCATCCCGCCGCTCGCCCGACCATTCCGCCGCTGGGCGGACGCGGGGACCACCCGGCGAGCCTTCGTTGGAGCCGGGGTCGATGCCGAAGAGGTTGGTACCGCGGGGGGCGCCCGTCCCCTGGCGGAGCTCACGGGACGACGAGGAGGGGGCAATGGACGTGCGAGCGTGGATGGTCCTGGTGTCGATGGGGGCGATGCCGCTGGCGGGGGTCGCGGCTCAGGCTCCGGTCGAGGGCCCGACCGGGCTCGCGGAGGCGCGGGCCGGGGCCATCGAGACCCTCGGAGAGAAGTTCTCCTCCCTGGCCCGGGAGGTGCCCGAGGAGCTCCAGGACTGGCGGCCCATGGAGGGCGTGCGGTCGTTTCGCGAGGTCTTCTCCCTGATCGCGGCCGAGTGGGCCTTCTTTCCCGTGGCCTGGGGGCCGGACGGAGAGGACGCGCGGAGGAGCTTCCAGGAGACCGTCACGCGGATGGAGGCGCTGACCTGGACGGACCTCGTGGAGGCGCTCGAGACGGGCGCCCGTCGAACCGCCGAGGCCGTTCGGGTGCTGGAGGATGCACCGGGCGATCGGATGGTGTCCCTCGGCCGCCGGAAGGTGACGGCGAGGGTGGCGCTGGCGCTTCTCCAGTACGACATGCACGAGCACCTGGGACAGGCCATCGCCTACGCCCGGATCAACCACATCGTGCCCCCCTGGAGCCGGGGGACCCGATGAGCGGCGGCGAAGGCGAGCGGCGGTGGTCGGAACTCCAGGCCGACCTCACCGGGCTCGTCCGCTCCCTGCGCCGGCGCCCCGGGTACACCCTCGCGGCGCTGGCCACCTTCTCACTGGGCCTGGGAGCCTCGGCGGCCCTCATGGCCCTCGTGGACTCGATCCTCCTGCGCCCGCTCCCGTACCCCGAAGCCGATCGCGTCCATGCGGTCTGGTTCGTCTCGCCCACCCTGCCCGGCGGGCTCGACCGCGTCCGGCACTCCGAGGGTACGTACCTCCACTGGCGGGAGTCGAGCCGGGCCTACGAGACCTTCGCCCTGGCGGAGCGGACCACCGTCACACTGGACGACGGCGTCGACTCCCGGCGCCTCCCCGGCGCCCGGGTCACGGCCGACATCCACGCGGTTCTCCGGCGCGAGGCGGCGGAGGGTCGCTCGCTCCAGCCGGAGGACGTGGCGCCGGGTGCCGAACCGGTGGTCCTCCTGGCCGACGCGCTCTGGACCGAGCAGTTCGCTCGCGACCCGGACGTGGTGGGCCGCGTCCTCACCGTGGACGGGGTGGGACGCCGGGTCGTGGGCGTGCTTCCCTCCGACGTGCGGTTCCCCTCGGAGGACGTGCGCCTCTGGGTGCCCATGACCGTCGACGAGGCCCGGCCGGACGCGCTGAACTTCCTCTACACCGGGTACGGGCGACTCGCCGCGGGGGCGGATCTCCAGGCGGCGGAGGCCGACTTCCGGCGCCTCGTGCAGCGGCTCCCGGACGCCCTTCCACAGGCCTTCCCGCGTCCCCTGCTGGAGCGCGCCCGCTTCTCCCCGAAGATCGTGTCCCTCCCCGACGTGGTGCTCGGGGACTCCCGGCCGGTCCTCGCGCTCCTCGGCGTTGCGGTGCTGGTCCTGCTCGCCGTGGCCGGGGTGAACGTCACGGGGCTCGTCGTCGTGCGGACGGAGGGGCGGATGCGGGACCTCGCGGTCCGGGCGGCGTCGGGGGCGACGACGGCCCGCCTCAGGCGTGCGGTGGTCCTGGAGGGGGTGGGACTCGCCTGGGTCGGCGCGGGGGTCGGGCTGCTTCTGGCCGGTCCTGCGCTGGCAGCCTTCGCCGGGGCGGGGGGAGACATCCTTCCCCGCCTGTCCGGTGTGGGCCTCGGCGGCGGCGTCGCCGTGGTTACGCTCGGAGCGGCTACGCTCCTGGGCCTCGTCGCCGGGACCCTGCCGGCGCTACGGATCCAGGTCGAGCGCCTCACCGGGCCTCTCCGGTCCGGCACCCGGTCCGTGGGCGACGGACGCTCGGCGGCCCGGCTTCGGCACGCGCTCGTGGTGGCCCAGGTGGCGCTGGCGGTCGTTCTGGTCCTGAACGCCGGGCTCCTCGTGCGCTCGTTCCAGCGGCTGAGGACGGTGGAGACCGGCTTCGACGCCGAGGGCGTTCTCGCTGCGAGCTTCGCGCTGGACGGGCGGAGCTACCCCGCGTGGGAGGACGCCCGTCCCTTCCTGCTGGACTTCCAGGATCGGACTTCGAGGCTCCCCGGCGTGCGCGCGGCGGCGTTGTCCAACCACCTCCCTCTACGGGCGGGACGGATCTTCAGGCCCTTCGTCGTACAGGACGTTCCCTCCACCCTGGAGTTGCCCAATCCTCGCCTCACCAGGGTGGTCAGCGACGGCTACTTCGGGGCCCTGGGTGTGGAGGTCGTGGAGGGTAGGGCGTTCGACCGAGACGACCTGCTCCAGAATCGCCCCGTGGTCATGGTGAGTCGGGGCCTGGCCCGGAGCTGGTGGCCGGGGGAGAGCGCCCTCGGACGACTCCTGAGCTACGGCTTCGACGCGGGCGCAGAAGAGCCGGAGTGGCTCGAGGTGGTGGGTGTCGCGGACGACGTTCGGGACCGCGCGGTCCGGGAGGATGCGCCGGCCATGGTCTACGTTCCCCTCCAGCTCCGTCACCTGCCCGACGAGCGCTGGCGGGAGTGGAGCATGGTGCTCCGCTCGTCCGACCCCTCCGAGCAGGTCGCGCCGCTCCGGGCCACACTCGCAGACCGGGACCGTCGCGTCCCTCTCTACGCGGTCCGCACCATGGACGCCGTTCTCGGAGACGTCACACGCCGCGACCGGGTGGTGACCGTGCTTCTCGTCGGGGCGGCGCTGTCGGCGCTCTTCCTGGCTGCCGTCGGACTGTACGGCGTGCTCTCGTTCGTCGTCGGCCAGCGGCGCCGTGAGATGGGCCTCCGCCTCGCGCTGGGGGCGAGGCCCGCGCAGGTCCGGCGCCTCGTCCTTCGACGGGCTGGTCTGCTGGTGGCCGTCGGTCTGGCCGCGGGCGCCGTAGGCAGCACGCTGACCCGGGGTCTCGTGGGCCGGACGCTCTTCCGGACGGCTCCCGACGATCCGGCCGCGGTCGTCGCCGTCGTGCTGCTCCTCGCGGCCGTGGCCGCTCT
>JASFUL010000387.1:0-5781 GCA_050050315.1 Gemmatimonadota bacterium | reverse complement strand
CGGCCGCGCGTGAGCATGACGTTGGCCGGCTTGAGGTCCCGGTGGACGATGTTCAGGTCGTGGGCCGCGGTCAGCCCCGCCGCGGTCTGCTCCAGCAGATCGACCGCGCGCTCCAGCTCCATGGGCGCGTCGGTCCGGAGGATGTCGTGGAGCTCCTTGCCCTCCACGAACTCGGAGGCCATGAAGGGCAGCCCGTCCTCGGTCTCGCCGAAGTCGTAGACCGTGCAGACGTTGGGGTGGTTGATGTGCGACGCCTTGGAGGCGCCCCGCCGGAAGCGGGCGACGGCGTCTTCGTCCTTCAGCAGGGTCGGCTGGAGGACCTTGATGGCGTCCTTGCGACCGATGCGCAGGTGCTCTCCGACATAGACGGAGCCCTGGGCGCCCTCGCCGAGCAGTCGGAGGATGCGGTACCGCCCGGCCAGGATCGTGCCGACGCGGCTCCGGGGGTCGTCGTGTCCCCCGCTGGGGGGGCTCCCGGCCTGGGTCTTGTCCGCGTCGTCCATGGGGTCGGGCCGGTTTCCTGCGGAGGGGCGGGAGTGGCGGGTGGTCGGGTGAGCCTGGGTCTCTCAAACCTGCCCGCGATAGGTACCTCTTGGCAACCTCGTGGACGCGCGCCCGGGATGGAGCCCGGGAGTCGCGCGTTCCCGCGAGCGCCGAGGTGGCGTCTCGAGGTCCGAGGCGGCCCCCCCCGGACGCGCGGGCCCCGCCCCGGGGAGAGGGGCGGGGCCGCGGTCGGAGGGGGCGGCCTCCCGGGAGCCCCGGGAGGTCGTTCCGGTCAACCAGGCGGTGCCAGCGCCGGGTTGTTCAGGAACTCCGTGTCGGTGAGGGTCTTCAGGAAGGCGATGATGTCGGCCCGCTGCTGCTCCGTGAGGTGCAGCCCGGTCGCGCCGTCCACGAGGTGCACCCCCAGCGTCGGATCCAGGTTGGGCGAGCGGTGGATTCCCTCGGAGTAGTGCGCCAGCACGTCTTCGAGGGTGGCGAAGCGCCCGTCGTGCATGTAGGGGGCGGTGACCTCGATGTTCCTCAGCGTCGGCGTCTTGAACTTGCCTTCGTCGAACGTGGCTTCGGTCGCCATGGCCCGGCCCAGGTCCACGGGAACCTGGTCCAGCCCGACGTCGTGGAACTCGTTGTCGGTGAAGAACACCCCGGCGTGGCAGTGGGAGCACTCGGCCGCCTCGGAGTTGAACAGGTCCCGGCCCCGGGCCTCGGCCTCCGTGAACTGCGCTTCCCCCCGGGCCTCCCGGTCGAACCGGGAGTTCGCCGACACGAACGTGCGCTCGAACTGGGCGATGGCCTGGACCACGCGGTCCTGCGTCACGTCGGGGCTTCCGAAGGCCGCGCGGAACATGTCCGGGTACATGGACGACGCGCCGATCCGCTCGACGACCTGGTCCCACTCCGCCGCCATCTCCACCGGATTGACCACCGGGTCCCGGGCCTGGTCCTCCAGCGTGGCCCTGCGCCCGTCCCAGAACTGGAAGTCCTGCCAGGCCGGGTTCACGACGACCTGGGCGTTCCGGTCGCCCGGGGCGCCCGTGATCCCGAAGCTGACGGAACCGGTGTCACCGAACGCCAGCGCCTGCTGGTGGCAGTCGCCACAGGCCTGCGTGCCGTCCCCGGACAGGATGGGGTCGTAGAACAGGTGCCGGCCCAGCTCGACTCCCTCCACCGTCGTCGGATTGTCCGGGAACTCCGGCATCGGAGGGAGCGCCCCGACGTCGATCTCCAGGGGCGTCGGCCCGGACGCCTCCTCCGTGGGCCCGGTGCTGTCGTCGCACCCCCACACGGCCACCGAGGCCGTGAGCAGCGCCAGGGTCCTCCATCCAGCCTTCCTGGTCATCGTACGGCTCCCGTTGATCGGCTAGTTGGCGATCGACCAGACGTCGCTGCCGTTGCCCCGGAGCGCCGTCTGGGCCGCCGTGTTCGCCATGATCAATCCGTAGTCGTTGAAGTCCCAGTCGGCGCCGCCGGTGTACCAGCGGTTCACGTCCATGGCGAGCTCGACCGTCGCGCTCCCCTCGGAGGGCACCTCGAAGGAGCCGAGGTTCATGCTGAAGGCGATGGAGAAGTCGTTGCCCATCGAGGGCCCGGTGTGGGTCGTGAAGTTCCCGGGCTCTCCGTCGTCCCGGGTGAACGAGCCCTCGTGGCGCATGTAGTGGTATCCCCCGCCCAGCATCGCCGGCCAGGCCATGCCGATGTTGTCGAGGTCGGGAAAGGCGCCCGCCACGTTCTCGGCCCCCGGGACGCCGTGGACGAAGCTCAGCGTGGTGTACTGCCCGGCGGGAACGTCGGATACCGTCAGGCTCATCGTGCCCGGCTGGCCGGCGTCGACGTAGTGGACGTCGGCCAGCTGGACCGTTCCGGCGGGACCGGACAGCATGACGTCGGAAACCACGTACTCCAGCTTGGAGGTGGAGTAGACGTTTCCGGCGGCGTTCGTGTACTGCCCGGTGTTCATCTGGTGCGGGCCGCCGTCGACCATGTGGACGAACTGTAGGGTCACGGCGCCGGGCCCTTCGGGCCCGGCGGGATCGTCGTCGGAACAGGCGCCGAGGACGAGGAGGGACGGGACGGACAGGGACAGGAGTAGGACGGCTCTGGGAGTCATGGCGGTTCTCGGCTCTCGCGGGGGGGATCGTACGGAAGGGAGACGCTCCCCTATTTAGCCGTGGGACCCCGAGAGCGCAATCGGTATCATTATCGATAAGGGCGGGGCCGATCCTCGCGGGAGCCGACGGTGGCTGCCCGCGTCCCCGAGGACGGCAACGATTTCCCCACCCCTCCTGTCCGACCGGACGTACTCCAACGGGAGCGATGCGTCGTGGGCGGTTGGGCGGAGGGATGGGGATCGGAGCTGCAACAGGCCGTGCGCTCGCTCGTGCGGAGTCCCGGGTTCTCGGCGACGATCGTGATCGCGCTGGGGCTCGGCATCGGTGCCAACACCGCCATGTTCGAGCTGGTGGACCGAATGCTGGTCCGGCCGCCCGCCCACCTCGCGGAGCCTGGCTCCGCGCACCGTGTCCACATCGACCGCGCCATCCGTCGGGGCAGGATCCAGGACGGGTCCTTCAGCTATCCGGCCCTCGGGGATCTGCGCGAGCAGACGCCGTCGGCGAGGGCGCTCGTCGGGGTCTCCACCACCAGGCTCTTCGTGGCGCCCGACGACGACGCGAAGCCCATGGAGGTGGACGCGGTGAGCGCCGCCTACTGGTCGCTCTTCGACATGACCCCGGCGCTCGGTCGCTTCTTCTCCGGGGACGAGGACGAGCTCCCCTCGGGGGATGCGGTGGTCGTGCTCTCCCACGGCTACTGGCAGGTCGCATACGGGGGGGATCGGGCCGTTCTGGGCCGCTCCATCCGCATCGGCACCCGCGCCTATACGATCGTGGGCGTCGCCCCGGGGGACTTCCACGGCGTGGACGGCGGCAACCCGGTGGCGTGGGTACCCCTCACCGCCGCCGGCGCCGACATCGCCGGCCCCGACTTCGCCCACCGGCCCTTCACGACCTGGATCGAGCTGGTCGTCCGACGCGGCGACGGGATGGACCGGGTGCAACTCGCCTCCGAGCTGGAGCGGGCCTACCGCGGGCACCTGACCGCGGCCCGGGACGCGGACGTGGTAGCCGCGACGGACCCGCGGGTGCTGCTGTCCCCGGTGCTCCGGGATCGCGGGCCCCACCGGAGCGACGCGGCGCGCATCTCGCTCTGGCTCTTCGGCATGAGCTGGATCGTGCTTCTCGTGGCCTGCGCGAACGTCTCGACCCTCATGATCGGCCGGACCCTCCGCCGGCGGCGTGAGCGCGCCGTGCGCCGGGCCCTGGGCATGGGACGGGGCCGGCTCGTGGCCCGGGCTCTCCTGGAGACCGGGGCGCTCGCGTTGGCGGCGGGCCTGGTCGCGGTCCCCATCGCGTCCGGCGCGGTACGCATCGTCGCCCGGCTCCTCCTGGCCCCCGAGGCGGCGGAGCTGGCCGGCCTGGACGCGCGCTCCCTGCTGGTGGGATGGGCGGTGACGGCGCTCGTGGGGCTCGTGGCCGGGGCGCTCCCGGCCCTGAGGCGACGGGAGGCGGACCTGCAGTCGGCCCTCCGGAGCGGGAGCGCCCGGGGAGGAGCCGCGCGCACCCCCGCGCAGACCGGCCTCGTCGTGGCCCAGGCGGCCTTGTCCGCCGTGCTGCTGATGGGGGCGGGGTTGTTTCTCCGCAGCGTGTCGCGAGTCGCCGGGCTGGACCTCGGCTATCAGCCCGATCGCGTCGTCCTGGTGAACCCGGAGGCCCGGAGCCCCCTCGCCGAAGCCGGTGGCATCGCTTCTTCCACGGAAGAGCGGCGGCGGACCATGGAGATGCTGGCGGACGCGGCGCGGGGAATCCCCGGCGTGCGCTCGGTGACGCTGACCGCCACGGTGCCCTTCTGGCGAAACTCGTTCGAGGCGGTACTGCGTGCCGACGGAGAGCCCCTTGGCCCCCGGGGGACCATCGCCACGCACGCGGTCTCCGGCACGTACTTCGAGACCATGGGCACGCGCATCGTTCGGGGCCGGCCCCTTCGACCCGGCGACGACGAGGGCGCCCCGCGGGTCATGGTGGTGAGCGAGTCCCTCGCGCGGATGGCCTGGCCCGAGGGGGACGCGCTGGGGCAGTGCCTCCGCGTCGGCGCCGACACCCTCCCCTGCAGGGAGGTGGTGGGCGTGGCCCAGGACATCCGCAGGGGCGAATTCGAGGACGCCGGGGGCCTCCAGTTCTACGTGCCCTGGCGGCAGTTCTACTACGGGATGCCCGGGGTACTCGCTCTGCGCACCGAAGGCCGGGCGGCGGACGTGGTGGAACCCGTACGGGCCCGGCTCCAGGAGGCCGTCGGCACCCGGGCCTGGATCCGCGCCCAGACCCTCCTGGACCGCGTGTCGTCCCAGACGCGCACGTGGACGGTGGGCGCCCGGGTCCTCGGCCTCCTCGGCTCGCTGGCCCTCCTTCTGGCCACCCTCGGGACGTTCAGCGTCGTGGCGTACGACGTCTCCCAGCGCACGCGCGAGTTCGGAATCCGGATGGCCGTGGGCGCCCGGGGCCGGGACCTGGTGACGCTGGTGCTCCGGAAGGGGGTGGCCGTGGCCGCCGTGGGTGTGGCGCTGGGACTGGGCCTGGCCTGGATCGCCGGCCCGAGCGTCCAGGGCCTCCTCTTCGAGGTCCCCGCCCGGGATCCCGCCACCTTCCTCGGGGTTGCCGTGCTCCTGCTGTGGAGCGCCCTGGCCGCGTCGCTCCTGCCGGCCCTCGCGTCGGCACGCGTCGATCCGCGGCGGGTGCTCCGCTCGGAGTGAGGTCGCCGCCAGAGCGCCGAGAGGGCGAGGCAGGCGGCGAGGATCCGGGAATGGTGGGCCGTCCGGAGTCGCCGAGCGCGATCGGCGTGATTGCAGCTACGGCCGACGGGGTGGTGGGCCCACCGCCGGCAGTACCCCGTCGACGAAGACCTCCAACACCCTGTGGGCCAGGGCGTCGCCCTCGATCCCGATCCCCTGCCACAGGGTCGTCGCCACCAGGACCAGCTCGAGGGACGGGACCACGTAGACGAACTGGCCGCCGTGCCCCCACGCGAACCAGGCGTCCCGATCGAGGTCGACCCACCAGAGGAGGCCGTACGACAGGTGCTCGATGGGCCCCGCGGCGATGGTCCATGGGGCGTGCCGCCGGGTGGCTTCCGCGATCCACGGGCGGGGCACCAGGGACCGGGCCCCCGACCAGCCGTCCTGGAGCAGGAGCTGTCCGAACCTCGCCATGTCCCGTGGCGTGAGGTCGA
>JASFUL010000386.1:0-5812 GCA_050050315.1 Gemmatimonadota bacterium | reverse complement strand
TAGCCCTCGGCGTGAATGTAGCTGACCTCCTTGAGCTTCAGCGCGCCTTCGAGGGCCACCGGGAACTGGTACCCGCGCCCGAGATAGAGGAAGTTCGGCGCGTCCGCGTACTCCCGGGCGAGCGCCTGGAGCAGCTCGCTCAGCGCCAGGATCTCCTCCACCTGCTCGGGAAGGGCCTGGAGGGCCTCCACCATCGCCCGGCCCTGGATGACCGACATGTTGCGCCGGCGGGCCAGGTACAGGGTGAAGAGGGAGAGGGCCACGATCTGACTCGTGAACGCCTTCGTCGACGCGACGCCGATCTCGGGCCCGGCGTGCAGGTAGACGCCGAAGTCGGTCTCCCTGGCGATGCTGGACCCGACCACGTTCACGATCCCCATCGTGATCGCGCCGCGCTGCTTCGCCTCCCGGAGGGCGGCCAGCGTGTCCGCCGTCTCGCCGGACTGGCTGATGGCGAGAACGAGCGTCCCGTCCTCGATCACCGGGTTCTTGTAGCGGAACTCCGAGGCGTACTGCACGTCCACCGGGATGCGGGCGAGCTCCTCGAGCATGTACTCGCCGATCAGCCCCGCGTGCCAGGACGTTCCGCAGGCCGTGATCACGATCCGCTCGACCCGGCCCAGGTCCTCGTCGGAGAGGGTGATCCCTCCCAGGCGGGCGTTCCCCTCGTCCTCGAGCAGGCGTCCCCGCATGACGTCCCGCAGCGAGGAGGGCTGCTCGCAGATCTCCTTGAGCATGAAGTGGTCGAAGCCGCTCTTCTCGATGGCCTCCAGGTCCCAGTTCACCTCGTGGACCTCGCGGCTCACGGCCCCCCGGCCCAGGTGGAACGTCTGGTACCCGTCCCGCGTGAGGACGGCGTAGTCGCCGTCGTCGAGGTAGACCACGTCACGCGTGTGGGCGACCACCGCGGCCGCGTCGGACCCCACCAGGTACTCGCCGTCGGCTCCGATCCCCAGGAGCAACGGGCTGCCGTTGCGGGCCGCGACGATCTTGTCGGGGTCCCTCGAGCTCACGACGGCGATCCCGTAGGCGCCCTGCACCTGTTGGAGCGCGACGGCCACCGCGTCCTCGAGCGTCTCCGCACCGAGGCGGAAGGCGTGGTCGATCAGGTGGACGACGACCTCGGTGTCCGTCTCGCTCACGAACTCGAAGCCCTCGTCCTGGAGCCGCTTCTTCAGGACCGAGGCGTTCTCGATGATGCCGTTGTGGACCAGGGCGATGCTGCCGTCGGAGCTCGCGTGGGGGTGGGCGTTGACCTGGTTGGGCTGGCCGTGGGTGGCCCAGCGGGTGTGTCCGATTCCACACGTCCCCCGGGGTCGGCCACCGTTCAGCGTGGCCTCGAGCTCGGCGATCTTGCCCTTCCGCTTGAGGGTCACGATCCCGCCGTCGGTCAGGACGGTGATCCCGGCCGAGTCGTAGCCCCTGTACTCGAGCCGGCGCAGACCGGCGATCAGGACGGGGGAGGCATCCTTCGTGCCGAGGTACCCTACGATTCCGCACATAGACCTTTTTCTATCTGTCGATTGTGGCCGGCGGGCTCACGCGACTCCCTCGAGCACCGCGCGGGCCCGAGCCACGAGGGCCACGGCGTTCTCCCGCCGCGGCGCCTCGGCAATCAACCGCACCACCGGCTCCGTGCCGGAGGGGCGGACGTGCAGCCAGGCCCGGTTCCCCGGCCAAGCAAGTCTCAGGCCGTCGGTCCTGTCCCTCGCCCCGGCGTCGAGATCCTCCTCCAGGGCGACGTACGCGTCGTCCAGCGCCTCCCGCGGGAACGAGACCTTCTCCTTCACGATCTCGTATTTCGGCCAGCGCCCGGCCGCCGCCGACGTCGTCTCCCCCGTGTCCAGCAGGTGCTGGAGGATCAATGCCACCCCCACGGGCGCATCCCTCGTCAGGTGCAGATCGGGAAGGATCACACCGCCATTCCCCTCCCCTCCCACGACGGCCGATTCCGACTGCATCCTCCGGGCGACGTTGATCTCCCCGACCGGCGCGCGCAAGAGTCGGCCTCCGTACGCGCGGGCCACGTCCTCCACGACGCCGCTCGTGCTGAGGTTCGCCACCACCGGTCCGGGCGTGCGCTCGAGCACCGCGGCGGCGGCCAGGGCCAGCGTGAGATCCTCCCCCAGAGCGGCCCCCGTCTCGTCCACGAGCGACAGGCGATCGGCGTCCGGGTCCACGGCCAACCCGACGACCGCGCCGCTCTCCACGACGAGGCGTCCCAGCTCCCCGAGGTTCTCCGCCGTGGGCTCGGGCTCGCGGGGAAAGAGACCGTCCGGCTCCAGCCCGATCCCGCTGACCTCGCACCCGAGCGCCCCGAGCAGCCGGGGCACCATGACGGCCCCGGCGCCGTGGACGCAGTCCAGCGCCACGTGGAACGCCCGCTCCCGGAGCCCCTCGACGTCGAGCCAGGGAAGCGCGAGAATCGCCTGGAGATGGCGCTCGACCGCCCGTTCGTCCCGCTCGACGACGTGGAGTCCGTCCCAGGGCGCCCGCGGCGGATCCTGGGCGCGCAGGTAGTCGCGGAAGCGCACCGAGAGCTCCCCGTCGAGGAACATGCCCTCGCCGGAGGCCAGCTTGAGCGCGTTCCACTCGGCCGGGTTGTGGCTGGCGGTGACCGCGATCCCTCCCGCCGCGCCGTGGTGCTCCACCGCGAGCATGACCGTCGGCGTGGGGACGACGCCCAGCGTCACCACCCGGCACCCCACCGACTGCAGACCCGCGACGACCGCCCGGGTGAGCATGGGTCCCGACGTACGGGAGTCCCGCCCGACGCACACCAGGTCTCCGCGAACCTCGACCCCGAGGAACCCGCCGAACGCGGCGGCGACACCGGCCACCAGCTCGGGCGTGAGGACGTCGCCGACGCGACCCCTCATCCCGGAGACGCTGACCATCAGGTCGTGGGGGAGGATCACGGGCATACTGGACTCGTCTCCGGCTCGAGGGGCGCGGCGCGGCGTCCGGAGGACGGTCGCGGCCGGCGGGTGGAATGACGGGCGCCGAGCCGTCCGACGGACGGAATCGCCGGCCACGACGCGAGGACGGCTCTGGGACCCCTCCCGACCCGGCTGGTTCCGCGGGCCGACGAGGCCCGGCCCGCCCTTCCTTCCGGGGAAGGCGGGCCGGGTGGATCATCCGCGTACCGGTCCGGGAGATCGGGCTCAGAAGGTGACGGTCACCTCGTTGGAGCAGGTGCTCGTCCCGGCCTCGCACACTCGATAGACGTAGGTCCCCTTCCCGTGATTCCCGGTGGCGTCCGTATAGGCCCCTTCATTCACCGTCGTGTCGATGGACGCGCCGTCGCGATATACGTCGACGTCGGTGGACGTCGCTCCCTCCCAGGAGAGATCGACGACGTGGGCCCCCTTCTCCTTGTAGCCCGTGGCCATGAGGACGAAGCCACCGCCGGCCTGCTCACTCACCTTCACGTCCTGCGAGGCCGAGCCCGTCGCGCCGTCGTCGTCCGTCACGGTGAGGGTCACGCTGTACGTCCCGGCCGTGGCGTACGTGTGGCTCGTCGTGGCGGCGCTCCCCGTGGCGCCGTCGCCGAACGTCCATTCGTAGGCGATGATCGAGCCATCGGGGTCGTACCCCGTGCCGTCGAAGTCACACGAGAGATCATCGCACGCGTACGTGAAGGCCGCCGTCGGCGGCTGGTTCGAGCCCCCGCCGCCGAGGCCGCTCACGGCGGCCGCCACGTTGATCCGCCCGGCCCCGAAGAGGTCGTCGGAGCCCGGGGCGCCGAGGTCGTCGGCCGTGCTCTTCATCCGGCTGAGCTTGGCATCGTCGTCCGAGACTCCCAGCACGTGGAGCAGCGCTCCGAGACCCGTCACCTGGGGCGTGGCCATGGACGTGCCGGCCATGAAGACGTAGCTGCTCGACCCGTCGTTGTAGGCCGAGAGGATGTAGCTGTAGCCGTTGGAGTTCTCTCCATCCCCACCGGGCGCGGCCAGCTCCACCTCCGGCCCGTAGTTCGAGTAGCTGGCGAGGTCGTCGGACCAGTCCGTGGCGCTCACCGCGACGCACTCGGGCCACGCGCCGGGATAGGACACGGCACCTGCGTCGTTGCCCGCCGCGCACAGCGGGAGCACGTCGTTCGCACGGGCGTACTCGAGCGCGGACCGCGTGGTGGTGGACCCTCCTCCTCCCCCCAGGCTCAGGTTCAGCACGGCCGCGCCGTTGTCCACCGCCCAGACGATCCCGTCGGCGATGGCGGACGAGGGGCATCCGTAGGACCCGAAGCGACCCCGCCCGATGGGACCGCAGACCTTCGCGATCACAAACTCCACGTCTCCGGTGAACGCCACGCCCGCGACGCCACGGCCGTTGTTCGCGTCCGCGGCCGCGATGCCCGCCACGTGGCTTCCGTGCCCGTCGTCGTCCTCGGCATCCGGGTCGCCGTCGAAGAAGTCGTACTGGGCGGCGATCCGCCCGGCCAGCTCCTCGTGGTCGTTGCGGATGCCCGAGTCCATGATGCCGATGCGGGCCGCCGCGCCGGCGCTCCCAATGGACTCTACGGCCTCGCGCCAGTCCATGTCCGCGTCGGCGGAGCCGGTGGAGACGAGCACGTTGCCACCCGAGTCGTAGAGGCTCCCGTCGTTGTCCAGGTCCCACTTGTACCCGATGTAGGGGTCGTCCACCGGCATGACCTCCGGATCGCCAAACGTCCGCAGCCAGTCTGGCTCCGCGAACTCGACGTTCGGGTTGCGCGAGAGCGCCCGGGCCACCCGCAGCTCCGCCCCGACCGGGACCGAGAGCACCTGGACCCCGAGAGCCAGCGGTCGGTCCAGCACGGCCCCGGCCGACGCAGCCACCTCCGACGCGGCGGCGACGGGACGGAATCGCGCCAGGACACGACCCGGCACCAAGGGAGCGGCCTGCCCGGCGCTCAACGCGCTCGACCGTCCGTCGAGCACCCCGGGCACGCGGGGCGAGGTGATCGGGGCGTCTGCGTCGGCGCAGGCCGAGAGGAGCAGGCCTGCCGCCATCAGGACGTAGGGGTACGACTTCACGGGACCTCCGGGGGGTGCGATTCGAGGGGGAAGCGTCCTTCCTTGCTCCATTCTTACATAGCAAGGGGCCGGTTCGAGGAACAAGAAACGCGTCTCGTCGGCTCGGACGCCCCGGAGGCGAGGGCACGTGCCTCACCTCCGGGGGACCGTGATGACGCCGTCCGCCTCCTCGGCTACATTCCGACCTCGCACGGCGCCGTGGGATCCCTTGGCCCCCGGGCCCCACGACCGCGGACCCCGAGACCCATCTCTCCGACCCCCCCATGACCGACGCCAAAGGGAACGATCGATTCGGCACCCGCGCCGTCCACGCCGGGCAGGCCCCCGAGCCGACGACCGGGGCCATCATGCCCCCCATCTTCCAGACGTCCACGTACGTCCAACCCGAGGCGGCTCGGCCGAAGGAGGGACCCCAGGGCGGGTACGACTACGCGCGGGTGGCCAACCCCACGCGCGAGGCTCTCGAGGCGAACGTCGCCTCGCTGGAGGGAGGGCGCCACGGCATCGCCTTCTCCAGCGGGCTCGCGGCCATCGAAGCCGTCGTGAAACGCCTCTCCGCCGGCGACCACGTGGTGAGCGAGGAGAACACGTACGGAGGGACGACCCGCATGTTCACGCGGGTCCTGGCGAACCTGGGCCTCGAGTTCTCGTTCGTGGACACGCGCGACCCAGCCCGCGTGCGGGACGCTCTGACGGATCGCACCCGGATCCTCCACGTCGAGACGCCCACGAACCCCATGATGCGACTCTGCGACATCGAGGCCGTCGCCGACATCGCCCACGAGGCGGGCGCGTTG
>JASFUL010000385.1:0-5820 GCA_050050315.1 Gemmatimonadota bacterium | reverse complement strand
TGTGGCGTCCCTCGTGGAGGACGACGACGGTGACTTCTGGATGGCGAGCAACCGGGGGGTTCACCGGGTCCACCGGTCGGAGGTCGAGGACTTCCTGGAGGGGCGGATCGATGCGGTCGGGGGCCGAGGATACGGGGGCCGGGACGGCTTCGTCAACCCGGAGACGACGGGCAACGCCTCCTACCGCTCAGAGGACGGACGCCTGTGGTTCCCCACCTTCGCAGGAGTCGCCGTAGTCGACCCGGAGGAGCTCGACGCCCTGGAGGAGACCCCGCCGGGCGTCCGGATCCGGGGGGCATGGCTGGACGAGACCCTGAGGCCCGCGGACTCTGTCCTCCACCTGCCCCTCGGCCGTCGGCGGATAGAGATCGAGTACGGAGGAATCCTCCTCCGGGGCGGCGAGCGGACACGGTACGAGGTCCGGGTGGAAGACGTCGATCCAGACTGGGTCGACGTCGGACCGGTTCGGAGGGTGACCTATGGAAACCTGCCGCCGGGGCGCCACACCTTCCGTGTGCGGGCGGTCGCGCCGTCGGGGACGGTCCGCTCGGAGCCGGCGACGGCGACGCTCGTGGTCCCGCCCTACTCCTGGGAGACCCCGGCCTTCCGCGGGCTCATGGTGCTCCTGGGGGCCGTCGCCTTGGTCGGCGTGGGTCAGCTCCGGTCCCGGCGGCTCCGGGCCCGGGCGGCCGAGCTGTCGTCTCTGATCGACGCCCGCACCGCGGAGCTCGCCGAGGCCAAGGCCCGGGCCGAGATGGCCCTGGTCACCGTGGAGAACCAGGCCGAGACCCTGCGCTCTCTCGACGCCGCCAAGTCACGCTTCTTCGCCAACGTGAGCCACGAGCTACGGACTCCCCTCACCCTCCTGCGGGGCCCCCTCCGGGACGTGCTGGAGGGCCGCCACGGAGAGCTCCCGAAGGCGGTCGAGGAGCAGGTGTCCATCGCCCTCGACAGTGGGCATCGGCTCACCGAGCTGGTCGAGCAGCTTCTCGACGTGGCCCGCCTGGAGGCGGGAGAGCGGGACCTGACGCTGGCCATCCATGACCTGGGTGCCCTCCTCCGGCGCCTGGTCGGGTCCTTCGGTGCCCTGGCGGCCAGCCGCGGGATCACCTTCCGGGCGGAGGTCCCGGACGGACCGATCCGGGCGGTCGCCGACCTGGATCGGATGGAGAAGGTCTATTCGAATCTCCTGGCCAACGCGCTGAAGTTCACCCCCTCCGGCGGAACGGTCGGGATCGAGGCGGCCCTGGATGGTCACGAGATGGTCGTGTCGGTCCAGGACACCGGTCCCGGGATCGCTCCAGCCGACCAGGAGCGGATCTTCGAGCGGTTCCAGCAGGTCGACGACTCGGACCGGCGGGCCCACGAAGGCGCCGGGCTCGGCCTCACCCTGGTCCGGGAGATCACCGAGCTGCACGGCGGCACCGTCGAGCTGACGTCCACCCCTGGGGAGGGGAGCCGCTTCACGGTCCGCATCCCGACGGGCCGGCCCGACGAGGGAGCCGGGAACGGGACCGGGGATGTGGGGGCGCTCGACCCGTCGGTCGAGGACCTGCAGACGGACCTCGACCTGCCGGACGGAACGGACCGGGACGGGGCGGAGAACGGTGAAGCCGACCCGCCGACGGTGCTCGTGATCGAGGATCATGACGAGCTCCGGGCGTACGTCCGGCGACATCTCGAGCCCGACTACCGGGTCCTCGAGGCCTCCGACGGCCGTCAGGGCCTCGCCGCCGCACGGCAGACGGTGCCCGATGTGATCCTGTGCGACATCATGATGCCGAAGACCGACGGCGAAGCCGTCGTCCGGGCCATCCGCGCCGATCCGGAGCTCGACCATCTTCCCGTCGTGATGCTCACGGCCAAGGCGTCGCGCGAGAGCCGCCTGTCGGCCCTGGAGGGCGGCGCGAACGACTATCTCGTGAAGCCCTTCGACCCCGAGGAGCTACGTCTCCGGGTGCACAACATGCTCGAGGGCCGCCGCCGACTGGCCGATCGGATCCGGGAGGAGTCCCGGGGGCTTCCACTCATCGCCGCGGAGCTCGAGGCGGCGGATCCAGCGGACCGGTTCGTCCGGCGATTCCGCACGGTCCTCGGGGAGCGGCTCGGGGACGAGGAGTTCGACACCGAGGCGATGGCGGGGGCGCTCTCGATGAGCCGGGCCAGCCTGTACCGGAAGTGCGGCGATGCCTTCGACGTCTCGCCGGCGGAGCTGATCTGGCGGGCCCGTCTCGATCGGGCCGCCCAGCTGCTCCGGACGACGGACGGGACGGTGAGTGTGGTGGCCTACGCCTGTGGCTTCAAGACCGTGCCCCACTTCGCACGGCGATTCCGGGAGCGATTCGGAAACTCGCCCGCGGCCTGGCGGGCGTCGGAGTAGACGACAAGGCGCGCAGGAGGTGCAGCCGCCCCACCCGGGGCGAGATCAGGAAGCGGAAGCGCTCGGTCGCGACCTCGTGGACCTCCGGCTCGGCTTGCGCGTGCACCGGCTGCGGCGGAGGCGGGAGGGCTCCGGCCCGGCCGCAGATCGTGGGGCCGCACGCGGCGAGCGCCAGCGATACGAATGTGAGCAAGACACGACGCGCCGCACCCGCGGATGGAACCTCCCCCTCAGGCCGAGCCTCGGGGCGGCTCACCCAACGAGAACGGTGAAGAGTCGTGAACGGCCGGGAGCACGAAGTCCTCCTCGTCCTGGGGCTTCCGGAGGATCGAAGCGTGAACTCGGCTGCAAACACCATGACTATCATGGTGTCCGCCGCCCCGAACATCCTCCGTTCCCTCCAGGGCTGGGAACGCCAGGATAGTCATGGGCTTCGCAGCCATCGCCGCTGTCCCGCCGACCCGGGCGGCGAAGGCCGTCGAGGAGGTGGTGGAGCTGATTCTGAGGCTTGCCGACATGAGCTGGATTAGGCCCCCCCCTCCAATACGTCTCGAAGCTCTCCGGGCCAGGACGCGATTCGAAACACGTGGGGCCGGGTCCGAGAAGAGCTCGAGACCTTGCGCCCCCAGAACCCCATCCAGGGCACCCGTCGAGGAGGCGACACGGACCGTAAGGGCGATGACCGAGTCCGGAACCGAAGCTGGCTGCCCTGCGAGCGAGGAGCGTGCTGCTTCGAGGATCCGTGCCGCCGCATCTCGGTTCCGGCCCAGGTGATCCCCTCCAGCACCGCTCTTCTTGGCGTCCAGCTCGTCGGTTGGGGCATGGGAGCATGACCGATCAGGAGGGTGGGTACTGAATCTGGTTGCGAGAGTGCCGAACTGCAGCCAGAGGCGCAACAAGCCCCGACCCCCCTCCCCTCACTTCACCGCCACCACGGTCGTCATCCGCACGGCGCCCCTCAGCACCCCATCCGTCAGGAAGGGCCCGCACGCCTCCACGAACTCCCGCTCCAGCGCAGCCCGGCCTTCCGCATCTACCGTCGCGACCACGGCGCCGACGGGTGTGCTCTCCACGTAGTGCCAGAGGAAGTCTCCGGGCGCGCCCAGGTCGAGGCCCATCTCCTCCGACCGCACCTCGACACGGCTGAAGCCCGCCTCCTCGGCCAGGCCCCGGATCTCCCGCCCGTCGTGAAGCGAGAACACGGCGTCGACGAATCCAGCGCTCCGGGGGCTCACGTGACGGCCGAGCCCCTCCGCCATCGCCTGCAAAGGGGGTGGGGTGGGTCCGGGGACGTTGGCCGCGAAGCGGCCTCCGGTCACCAGGACGCGGTGGATCTCCTGGAGTCCGGCGGCTCGGTCCCCGAAGAACTGGAGTCCCTGGCCACAGAGGACCACGTCGAAGCTCTCGTCCTCGAGGGGGATGTTCTCCGCGGGCGCGAGGTGCCAGGCGATGGGCGCCTCGCCGGAGGCCGATTCCCTGGCGACCGTGAGCATGGCCGGGTCGGGATCCAAGGCCGCCAGTGAACCCTCCGGGCCCACGCGCTCGGCGGCGAGCCGGGTGACGATCCCGGTTCCGCAGGCCACGTCCAGGACGCGCTCCCCCGACCGGAGGCCGGCCGCCTCGACCAGCTCCGTCGCCGCGGGAAGGCCGATGGCCGGAACGAAGTGGCGCTCGTAGCTCTCTGCCGCCCTTCTCTCGAAGGTCACTTCATGGGTTGCCTCGGACATGGGAATGCCTCCCCTGGGTGGAATGTGAGCGTACCGGCTCCGCCCGGCGCTCGGCGGGCGACGATCCGTCCGTGAGGCGCGCGGGCTCGAACCCTGGCCCAATCTCTGGATTCCCGGGGCGGCGCGCTTCGGGGAAAACCCCCATATCACATCAGGAGGGGACTGGGTGGAATCACCCACAGCGGGATGAAGCTCGGGCCGTCCGGAGCACGGAGGCGCCGGCTCGTCGAGTGGGCGACCCGGCGAGCTGGCGCTCCAGGGAAGATCTCAGATCAGCCCGTGCTCGTACGCCCAGGCCGTGGCCGCCGCCCGGGACGACACGCGGAGCTTGGCGAAGATGTGGGAGACGTGCCGCTCCACGGTGCGTTCGCTGATGGAGAGCTCCTCACCGACGGTTCGGTTCTTGGCCCCGGACGCCACCCGACGGAGGACCTCCAGCTCCCGAGGCGTGAGCCCGTGGTCGTCGCCGCCGGCGGAGCGCTGCATGCTCGTGGAAGGCTGCCCGGCAGGGACGATGCGGGCGAGGTCCGCATCGGCGCCCAGCCGCTCCAGGGTCCGGACCGCGGCCTCGCGCTCCATCTCCGCCGTGTCCTGATCGCCCAGCTCTCGGCAGGCCCGGGCGAGCAGGAGCTGGACGAGGGCCGCCTCGTAGGGGGTGTCCAGTGCCTCCCAGGTCGTCCGGGCGGTTCGGAGCTCGGAGAGGGCGGCCCGGGCGTCGCCCTCCTCGAGGTGGACGGCTCCCCGTGCACTGGCCGCCTGTGCGCGGAGCAGGGGGGCGCCCAGGTCCCCGGCGATCCGGGAAAGCGTCTCGGAAGCCTCGTTGGCTGCATCGACATCCCCCGCGGCCAGCATGATCTCCACGTAGGCGGGCAGCACCTTCGACCGCTCGGCGGGGGTGGCGGCCTCCTCCTCCACCCGCCGGATCGCGGCCTCCGCGTCCTGGACGCGGCCCTGGGCCACTCGGAGCAGGGCCAGACCGGGTTGCGGTGTGCGTCCTCGCCGGCTGGCCTCGCGGTAGGCGTCTTCGGCCCTCTCGAACTCGCCCCGCAGCCGGTGGAGCTCGGCCTGCTCGTAGAAGGCGGCACCCCCCCCGGGCTCGACCGACGGACCGGTGAGGAGCCGGACCGCCCGTCGCGCCTCGTCGAGGGCGTCGCGCCAGTTACCCTGCAGGCGGAGGATCTCCGACCGGCGCACCAGGCATTCGCCCCGGAAGGGGACGAGGTCCGGCTGCGACGCGCACCAGTCGCTGAGCGCAGTCGTCCACTCCTTCGCGCGACCGAGATCGAAGATCTCGTGGCAGGTCTCTATCACGGCGCAGTAGATGGTCCCGACGGTCACGGGGCCCAGTCCGCCGGCGTCCACGGCGGCCATGGCCTCGTCCAGCAGGGTCACCCCGTCTGCGATGGCTCCGGACCGGATCAGCGACTGGCCTCGGCCGAGGCGGGACAGGGCCATGAGGTCCTGAGATCCGAACCGCTCGGCGATCCGGGCAGCCTCCGCGAAGGCCTCGTGGGCGGCCTCGGGGTGACCCTGGGCCAGCAGCCGTAGCCCCCGGGGAAGCAGGACGAAGCCCCGCACCTCGCAGTCCTGCCCACAGTCGTCCAGCAGGCGCTCGGCCCGGGCCACCCAGCCACCTCCCCGGGCGCGCTCCCCTCTCATGAGGAGCTGGAAGCCCAGCCAGAACGCGCAGCGAGCGGCGTCCACGGGGTCGTG
>JASFUL010000384.1:0-5831 GCA_050050315.1 Gemmatimonadota bacterium | reverse complement strand
GGACCTCGATCCTGGGCTCTTCCTGGAGGTCAACCCGGTCGCGACCGGCAAGCGGATCAGTGAGTACGACGAGGACGTGGACGCGCTGGTCCACCAGGGCTTCGAGGAGGAGTTCGGGCTGAACGTCACGTACGGGCTGACCTCCAACCTCACGCTGGACGGCACGGTCAACCCGGACTTCAGCCAGGTCGAGGCCGACGCGGGGCAGATCGCGGTCAACGAGCGCTTCGCCCTCTTCTTCCCCGAGAAGCGCCCGTTCTTCCTCGAAGGAACGGAGATCTTCTCCCTCCCCAAGCAGCTCATCTACACCCGGTCGATCGTCGATCCGATCGGTGGGGCGAAGCTCACGGGCAAGGTAGGATCCCTCAACGTGGGGTACCTGGGGGCCGTCGACCGTGTCGACGAGGGTGCCGACGCCGTGGTGAACATCGTCCGGGCCCGGCAGGACGTGGGCCGGAGCTCCACGCTCGGCGCGCTCTACACGGACCGGACCCGGTCGGCCGAGGACTTCAACCGGATGGGCGGGCTCGACGCGCGCTTCGTCCTCGGCCAGCGCTACACCCTGACGCTCCTGGGCGCGGCGAGCTGGACGGACGTGACGCCCGACGACGAGGACGAGGAAGGGCCGTTCGGCGCCGATGCGGGCGTGGTCGACGGCACCTACCTGGTGGCGGGGCTGGAGCGGGCGGGGCGAACGTTCTCCTTCAGCACCGAGGTGGAGGACGCGGCGCCGAGCTTCCGCGCGGGCAGCGGCTTCCTCCGGCGAATCGGGGATACACAGGCGCAGGCGAGGGTGGGCCTCAACCACTACGCCGCGCCGGGGGGGCTCCTCGAGCGGCTGGGCGCGACAGTCGAATCCCGGGCCTACTGGGATCACGACGACTTCTGGGCCGGACGGGGGCTGAAGGAGGCCCAGGTCGAGCTCGGCGGGAGGATCTCGCTGACCAACAACACCACCTTCTTCGTCAACTGGACCCGCTCCGTCTTCGACTACGACGCCGCCGCCTACGAGGGACTCTACGTGCTCCCGGAGGCCGGCGAGCCCGTGCCGTTCCGACCCGACCAGGACCTGTTCGGGGGGCTCGACGGCTACCGGCTCTTCCTGTGGGTGAACCGTTGGAACAAGGTGCGCGGCAACGTGCGGGTCGAGTGGCAGGAGGGCCCCATCTTCGACCGCGGGCTCGGAGTTCCGGTCGAGCCCGGCGAGTCGTTCAGCACCCAGGTGAGCCTCGACCTCTTCCCCACCGACCACCTGCAGGGCGAGATCGGACTCCGCCACGAGGCGATCGACCGCTCGGGGGATGGAAGCCGCTACTCCACGGCGACCATCCCACGCATCCGTGCCCAATACCAGTTCAACCGCGCCCTCTTCCTCCGGACCATCCTGGAGTATTCGGCGCAGGAGAGGGAGGCGCCCCTCGACCCCGTGACGGGCGAACCCCTGGCCGGTGACTGCGACTCGGAGTGCGAGGTACGGGAGGGGTCGGACGCCAACGACTTCCACGTGGAGGGTCTGCTGGCCTTCGAGCCCTCGCCCGGCACGGTCTTCTTCCTGGGGTACACCCGGGACATGGAGGAGGACGAGCCCTTCCGCTTCTCGGGCGTCGAGCCCCGGGGCCAGGGCCTCTTCATCAAGGTGAGCTACCGCTTCCGGTTCTGACCCTCCCGGCCCCGCCCGGGCGCCGGAACCCCCCCGTGGCAGCAGGGTTGCACGTTCGTTGCAGCCACGAAGGACCCGTGGTAACGTGGTGCGGGCTTCAATCCAGGGAGTGAAGTAGAGCGTGGCCAAAGAAGCGATCGAGATCGAAGGGACCGTGAGCGAGGTGCTTCCCAACGCCACCTTCAGGGTGGAGTTGGAGAACGGGCACGAAGTGCTCGCCTACCTCTCGGGGAAGATGCGCCAGAACTACATCCGGGTCCTCGAGGGAGACCGGGTGAAGGTCGAGCTCTCCCCGTACGACCTGAGCCGGGGCCGGGTCACCTACCGCTACAAGTAGCGAACAGGCCGCACCCCTCCCTCGTCTCCCCGCGGCTGCGAGCCACCGGACCGCGGCCCGGGCCACCATGCGGTCGCCCCGTCCCCGGAGGCACCTTCCGGGCGATGGTCCCGCCGCCTCCCCCTCCCGATTCTCCCGAGCTCCTCGGGGCCAGCCGGTCCATGGACGCCGCGCTGCGGATCCTGACCCGGGCGGTGCGGGTCCACGTGCCCGTGGTCCTGGAGGGCGAGACCGGGACGGGGAAGTCCCTGGCCGCGCGGTGGATCCACCTCCGGGGCGACCGCCGCGACGGTCCGTTCATCCCCGTCAACTGCGCCGGGATTCCCGACGGGCTCTTCGAGTCCGAGCTGTTCGGCCACCGGCGAGGGGCGTTCACGGGCGCGACCGAGGATCGCGAGGGGCTCTTCGAGGCGGCGTCCGGCGGCACGCTCTTCCTGGACGAGGTCGCGGAGCTGCCGCAGGCGCAGCAGGGGAAGCTGCTCACCGTCCTGGAGGCGAGGCGGGTACGGCGAGTGGGGGAGGGCCGCTTCCGTCCGGTCGACGTGCGGGTCCTGGCCGCCACCTCCCGGGAGCTGGACCGCGAGGTCCGGGACGGGACCTTTCGGGCGGATCTCTTCCATCGCCTCGCCGTGCTGCGCTGCTCCCTCCCCCCTCTGCGCGCCCGTGGCGAGGACGTGATACTGCTCGCCGAGCGCTTCCTCGACGATCTGGGACACAGACACCTGGGGCGACCGGCACGGCTCACGCCGGCGGGCGCGTCCGTCCTGCGATCGTACCCGTGGCCGGGCAACGTCCGGGAGCTCGCCCACGCGCTCGAAGCGTCGGTCATCCTCGCGGGCCGGGCGCTCCTCGACCGCGCACACCTCGAGGAGGTGCTGGGGTCCGTGCCCGTTCCCGGGGTCCATCCCGCCGACGTGGACGCCGAGTGGCCCGGCCGGCGTGGCCGTCCGGCGGCGCCGGACCGGGGAGGGCGTGAGAGAGAGCGCACGGAGGGTGCGGGCCCGCTCGGGGGCACCCGCGTCGGCGGCCGGTACTCGTTCTACGGGACGCCCGCCGAGGAGCGGGAGATCATCCGGAGCTCCCTGGAGCGCTTCCGTGGCAACCGCACCCGGACCGCCCGCCACCTCGGCATGAGTCGCAGCACGTTGCGGGCGCGCATCCGGAAGTACCAGCTCTAGCGGGCCGGCACCTCCTAGTCCTCTCGCCCCGCGAACCGCGGGCGGGAAGTCAGGACGACCCCGAGCGCGCCGACGACCACCCATCCCAGCGCGTAGAGGGCGACCGAGAGGAGGTGGCCGGCCGGATCGTCCACGAGCCCCCCTCCAAGGAGGCGGCCCGTGTACCCGATGCCGTCCACGGGGACGCCCACGGCCTGCGCCAGGGGCAGGAGCGGCCCGAACACGTCCGGGGTGTCGAAGGACTTCCACTCCAGGAATGTGAGCCCCATGAAGCCGACGAGCGCCGCCAGCTCCTCGCGCGGGACGCCCAGGCCGGAGACCCCTTGGATCATGCAGACCAGGACCACACCGGTGACGGCCATCGTGCAGCCGGCGGTCCACATATCCCCGACCGCGCTCGGGCCCTCCAGGACCGCGGCGGCCCCCGTCGAGGCTCCGGTGAGCGCCATGATCGCGAGACTCGTCACGAGGAGCCTGGGCGGGAGGCCGTGCAGGTGGAGCAGGACGGGAGAGACCGGCTTCTGCAGCCAGAGGAGCGCGGACCCCGAGCGGCGCTGGGCGGCCCACCCGCCGGACCCGAGCAGCACCGCCGAAGCGTACCCGCCCCAGACGAGGGCCAGGGCGCTCGACCGGGCGGCCGACGCGGCGGATCCCGTGGCCAGCAGGACGGCCGGCGGGAGGACGATGGCGAGCACGAGGATCCCGACGACGGCGGAGGACCAGCGCCGGACTCGCACTCTCATCGCCCGGGCCCAGCGGGCCGGCGCGCCGCTCACCGACCTTCCGGGCCGGCGCGCCGAGGCACGGCTCCGGCGTCGAGCACGGCCCGCTCCAGGGCCGCGGCGTCCCCGGGGTCCTCGAGCGTCTCCACGGTCCGGCCGCCTCGCAGGACCACCGCGCGGTCGGCCAGGCGCGCCACCTCCCCCAGCTCGTGGCTGGTCATGACCACGGTGGAGCCCGACGCGGCCAGATCGGAGAGGACCGCCCGCAGTCGAGCCCGGCCCGCGGGGTCGAGACCCGAGAGGGGCTCGTCGAGGAGCACGAGGTGCGGCTCGCCGATGAGCGCGAACGCGAGGACGGCTCGCCGTGCCTGCCCCTTCGACAGTCGCGCGAGGGGCGTCCGTCGCTGCCGCTCGTCGAGGTCGCTCCGTTCCCAGGCACGGCGCCGGGCGCGCCGCCGCCCGTCGCCCCGCAGCCCGTGCAGGTCACACCCTTCCTCGACCAGCGCGCGGAACGTCCAGCCAGCGGGGACGGGGGTCCGTTCGGGCAGCAAGGCGATGCCGTTGCGGCGACGGAAGCGCTCCGGGCGGTAACCGGCGATGGTCACGACGCCGGAGCGGGGTGGGAGGAACCCCATCAGGACGCGAAACAGGGTCGTCTTGCCGGCCCCGTTCGGTCCGACGACCGCCGTGACGTGTCCCGGGGGAGCCCGGAGCGTGACGTCCCGGAGCACGGGCTCCTGCCTTCGGCGGTACGCGGCCGAGACCGCTTCGGCGCGCACGCCTCCGGGGGGGACGGCGCTCATCTCGGGCTCTCCGTCCGGAAGGCGGTGCCGCCGAGGAGCGTGCGGGTCAGGAGGAAGCCGTCGGGGCCGGGCCACACGGGATCCGGGGCCCGCAGCATCGTCAGGCGACCGTCCGACCCGAGCAGGGCCAGTCGACCGTCGGACCCGGAGGCATCGGGTGGAAGAACGAGGAGGGGGCCCCTCGAGGACCACACCGTCGCGAGGAAGGGAGGCCAGACCTCGGGCAGGACGACCTCCGGGCCACCCCGGCGGGCGTCCCCCGGGCTCACGGCGCGCCGAACGCTGTCGGGAAGGGGGACGGACGGGCCGTCGGCGAGACACACCCGGTCGGCCACCCCCGCGGGTGCGGGCCTGGCCCCGGGCTTTCGAGCGCTCGGCTCACGGGGCTCGATCGCCTCGAAGCACCCGTCCGGAGATCCGATCCACACGCGACCGCGCCAGCCGATGACGCCCCGGCCCAGGGGCGGCACGAGCCGGCCGCCCTGGCTCAGCGGCACCGAGGCGAGGATCCGGGCCCCGCCGTCCCGGGGCACGGCGGCGACCGCCCACCGACCTCCCCCCGGGCCGCCGCACACCCCGAACGTGACGAAGCCCTCCCGCGAGGGGAGGATGCCGCCCGAGAGCCCCACCGGGCAGCCGGGCACGCGGACGGGGAGTCGGTCCTCGAAGCGCCCCTCCGGGGTGAACAGGTCGATGCGCACCCCCGCCGCGTCCACGACCGCGACGAGCGAGTCCCCCGCCACCGTCATGGCGGCCGGTCGGGAGAGCTCCCCGGGGCCGTCCCCGGGTCCGCCGAACGTCCCCGCGAGCTCGAGGTCCGCGTCGAGGCGGTGCACGCGGCTGGCCCGCCCGTCCAGGATCAGCCAGCCTCCTCGGAGGCCGGCCACGGCGGTCACCGACAGGATCGAGGGATGGCGGCGCCAGGCGACGTCGGCGACGGGCGGGATCACGATCCGCGAGCGGACGGCGGGGAGGACCGTCGTCGCCTTCTCCGGGGGGGCTGGCGGGTCGACGGGACGGCGCGCGAGGCCGACCGCCACGACGAGGCCCGCGATCATCGGAAGGGCGGCCCACGGGAGAGTCCGCGCCAGCCCGGATCGATCCACCTCGGCCTCCTCTCGGTGATTGGGG
>JASFUL010000383.1:0-5868 GCA_050050315.1 Gemmatimonadota bacterium | reverse complement strand
TGGGCGTCGGTCTTCATCCGGGGTATGGCAGTGCGCAACGCCTCTATGTCCGGCGCGGCTACGTACCGGACGGGGCCGGGGTGGTGGTGAACGGAGACTCCGTGCCCGAGGGCGCAACGATACGGTGGACGACCGTGCCGTCCTGAGGATGACGAAGGAGTTGGAGTGACGGACGTCTGGGGCAAGATCTACAAGGACCAGCATCACGGAACGGTCGCTCGCCATTCGATGGAGCGAGACGACGGTCGAATGGAAGTCTTCGAGTCTGCAGCAGGGTATTTCGAGGCACCCCGCTCGGAGGAAGAGACGGACCTCCTCGCCGAGCTCGAGGAACCTGTTCTCGACCTGGCGGCCGGGGTCGGTTCCTATACGCTGTATCTGCAGGAGAAGGGGCTCGATGTCACAGCGGCTGACTACTCGCCAGGGGCCCTGGAGGTGTGCCGTGAGCGGGGCTGCCGGAAGGTCCGGCAGCTCGATCTTCGCGATCTCGAGCTGGAGCCGGGGTCCTTCCGATCCGTCATCATCATGGGAAACACCCTGGGGGCTCATCAGACGCCTGCCTCCCTCCCGTATCTCTTCCGTTCCCTGCGCCGAGCCGTGCGGCCGAACGGAAGACTCCTGTGCTCGACCGTCGATCCGCTCGACACGGCTGAGGAGGCCCATCTCGCCTACCACGAGAGGAACCGACGAAGAGGCTTGCCACCCGGACTGGTCCGCATGCGCATGATGTATGGAGACCTGGTTGACGACTGGATGTTGCTGTGGCTCATGACGGAGTCGGAACTGCTCGACGTGGCCACGAAGGAGCAGTGGACACTCCTCGAGACTCGGGCCTATGGCCCCTTCCGAGCTCGGCTCTTCGAACGGAGCGAGGGCGAAGAGCCAGGATGAGGCGCTCGCCCGCTCCCACCCTTCGCTTCCGTCCGCGCTAGGGCCCGGGTCGGACGGGTGCGACGCCGGCCCGGACATCCTCCCTGAACGGATCCACCACGAGCACGCTCCCGTACCAGCGTTCGTGCTGGAAGTCCTCCGAGTAGAGGATGCCGAGCTCGTGGACCTCCGCGTAGGCCCACATGTGGGCATCCCAGAGCGAGAGGTCGTAGGCCGCCATCCCCTGGAGCGCGGTCCGGACGACCCGGTCGTCGGGGTGGATCACCTCGAACTGCCGCAGGAGGTCCTCGGCCTCGATCCGGGCGACCTGCGGCTCCAGGATGGGGGGCCCGTCGCGCTGCGGCCGGGTGGTGGCCGCGACGAACTCCATCACTGCCTGGTGGGCGAGCCTGATCGTGTCCTGTTCGATCCCGTCCCTCAGGAGTGCGTCGGCCCTCGCCTGCTTCTCCGGAAAGCGGCGGTCGAAGCGGTAGACCAGGACGTTCGTGTCAACCAGGGCGGCCACGATCGTACAGCTCCTCCCGGGTCCATCCCCGATCCTCGTCCGCGCCCTCCGGCCCCGCGCACTCGTCCGCCCTTCGCTCGCGACGCTGGCTGGCCCGATCGAAGAGTCGGAGCCGTTCCTCGATGCCCAGGCGGGTACGGCGGCCGGCGCTCTCGGGGACGACCCGGATCTCGTCCCCGGCGGGGATCCAGCGGATCTCGTCCCCCGGGTCGATGCCGTAGCGGTCCGCCACCTCCTTGGGAATGGTGACCTGCCGCTTGCTCGTGACCTTACTCATAGTCTTACTATGGCAAGGAGGATGTCCTTGTTCAACGGTCCTGCGCCGTCGATACGCTGGCGTGGACGCACGCACCCGGGGCCCGAGGTGGCGCGGCGCACCCCCTCCGGTTGCCTCCCATCCCCCGTCGACGGACATTCAGCGGCCACCCGTCCTTTCCCCGTCCGAGGGCGTGCTCATGCGTGGTCTGCTGCTGTTGTCGTTGGCGTTCGCCGCGGGTCCTGCACCGTTCATCCATCCCCGTCCGGCGGCGGCGCAGGATTCGCCCGACGCGTCGGTCCGAAGGGCCCTCACCCTCGAGGACTACTACGCCGTGCGGAGCATCGAGGCCCCGCGCATCTCGCCCGACGGGGACTGGGTGGTCTACGCGGTCGAGATCCCGGTCGAGGCTGACAACGGCACCATCCGCGAGTTGTGGCTGACCCGTACGGACGGGTCGGCCGAGCCCGTGCGCGTCCAGACCGGCGAGATCCGAGGGGCGCCGTCCTGGACGCGCGACGGCCATGTCGCCTTCACCGACGGCACCGGCCAGCGCTGGCTCGCCGGTCCGGCCTCGCCGACGCCGGTGGCCGACGAGCGCCCCGAGATCGACGGCCTGCCCAGCCCCGACGGCACCTGGCGCGCCGTCCTTCGCGACGTGCCCACGACGCCGGAGGCGGAGGCTCCGATGTCCGACTTCGAGCGCCGCCACGCCGAGCGCTTCGAGGGCGCGCAGTTCGACTGGTATCCCTTCGTGCGGGACGGGCAGTCGTTCCCGCTCCCGGATCCCGCCGCCCTTCCCATGCAGGAGATCGTGCTGGAGTCCGCGGACGGCGACCGATCCCTGCAGCTGACCTCCCTCGGTCTCCGCCCGGGCAACCTGTCGTGGCGTCCGGACGGACGGCAGATCCTCTTCACCGCCGACGAGGCGGTACGGGATCCCCTGGCCTACGGGCGCTCGGATCTCTTCACCGTGGATCTCGACGGGGAGGGCCAGGTCACTCGCCTCACCGACGACGGCTTCACCTATTCCGGCGTCGCGTATTCCCCGGACGGGGGCGCCATCTCGTACGTCCGCTCCTGGGGCACCGACTACATCATCGAGCGCAAGCTCGACCACGGGGGGCCTCGGGACCTCTACGTCCGCCCGGTCGAAGGCGGCGAGCCGGTGAACCTGACGGCCGACTTCGACCTCGACCCGAGCTCACCGCGCTGGGCGCCCGACTCGCGCCACCTCTATTTCACGGCGGGCCTCGGGGGCGCGACGCACCTCTTCCGCGTGGCGGCCGACGGAGGACCCGTCGAGCAGGTCACCACCGGCGAGCGCCGCATTCTGAGCCTCGACATCGACGACGCCTTCGAGCGCATGACCTATCTCGTCGGTCGCTTCGAGGCCCCGTCCGAGATCTGGTCGGCCGACATCGACGGCGGCAACGAGCGACAGCTCACGAACGTCCACGCCGCCTTCCTGGACACCGTGGCCCTGAGCCGAGCCGAGACCGTCCACTACGAGAGCTTCGACGGAACCCCCATCGAAGGGTTCCTGCTCCACCCCTACGGCTACGACCCGGAAGCCCCGGGCGCCGATCCGTGGCCTCTGATCGTGGTGAACCACGGCGGGCCCCACTCCGCCTCGGGGTACGGCTTCAGCTTCAAGAACCAGTACTTCGCGGCGAAGGGGTACTTCGTCTTCCTGCCCAACTTCCGCAGCTCGACGGGCTACGGCGACGACTTCAAGTGGGCGACCTGGGGCGGCTGGGGCACCCTCGACGGCGAAGACGTGCTCGCCGGCGTCGATCACCTGGTCGAGCGCTACCCCATCGACCGGGACCGGGTCGGCACCACCGGCCATTCCTACGGGGGGATCCTCACCAACTGGCTGATCACCCGCTATCCCGATCGCTTCGCCGCGGCGGTGAGCGGCGCGGGCGCGTCGAACTGGACGAGCAACTACGCCCACTCCGACGTGGCCCGCACCAAGGAGCTGGAGTTCTTCGGGCGCCCCTGGGAACCCGAAGCCCGGGAGATCATGATCCGGCAGTCGCCCTATCTGAACTCCGCCGGGGTGCAGACCCCGACGCTGTTCGTCCACGGCGAGGTGGACTACCGGGTGCCCCTCGAGGGCGCGATCCAGCTCTACACCTCCCTGAAGAAGCAGCGGGTGCCCGCCGAGCTGATCATCTACGAGGGGATGGCCCACGGGATCCGGGGGCACTGGAACGTGGTCCATCGCATGATGAACGAGATGCGGTGGTGGGAGACGTATCTGAGGCCCCGGCGGGGGACGCCCGCCAGCCAGGGACGTTGAGCGCCATGGAGGCACGGACTCGCTGGAAGAGCGCCCTGATCGAGGGCGTCGTGATCGTGGGCTCGATCCTGCTGGCGTTCGGGATCGACGCCTGGTGGGATTCCCGGCTCGAGGCGTCGCGACGAGCCGCGGTGATGGAAGGGCTCCGGAGCGACTTCGTGACCGCCCGAGGCGACCTCGATCGGGTCGCGGGCTTGCACCTGGAGGGGCGGGCATCGGCCGAGCGACTCATGCGTCTCGGCGCCTCGGGGCCGGTGTCCGCCGACTCCGCCCTCGTCGTCGACTCACTCTTCGCGGGGCTCGCGCTGACGGCCTCGTTCGACCCGCCCCTGGGGACGCTCGAGGCGTTGATCAGCTCGGGCGACCTCGATCTCCTGGACGACCCCGACCTGGCCGTGCAGCTGACCAGCTTCCTCGGCATGGTCGGGGACACGGACCGTGAGCAGCGGTTCGCTCGCGAGGTCCTGGTGGAGCTCTTCAGGTATCTCGGGGACGAGGATCTCGGCATCGAGGGCTTCGTCACGCACCCCCTCTGGGACGTGCCCTGGGAGCTGCAGTCCGACGAGATCTACCGCGTGGTCCACACACCGGAGTTCCGGGGCTGGGTGACCCTGATGTGGGCGCTGTACAACAACACCACCGGCGGCAACGTCCGCCTCGACGAGGCGATCACGGCGATCGAAGCCAGGTTGGCTCCAGTCGAAGCGCGCTGACAGGTGGCTGACAGACCTCCTCCGCGGTGAGGTCCAACGCCGCGGCGGAGCCGAGACGCACCAGCCGAGGTGAGCCGTGCCAGCCACCTCGCCTCATCCCCGGTCCGCGCGGAGCTCTTCCATGCGCTCGACCATCGACTCGCGGCCGGGCACCTCCGCGAAGGCCCGCGCCCAGCGCATGAGGTAACCCCAGTCCAGGCTGTCGCCGCGACGCCGGACGACGGATGCGGCGTCCTCCAGGTCGCGTGGCCGGGCCGCGAACAGCTTGTGGATGAGCAGATCCTCGGCGGTGGCGAACGGTACGGGGACGCCTAGGATCTCGACCCGCACCGCCCGCTCGATGGCCTGCCGTTCGTACGGGGTCGTGGAGAAGATGATGTCCACCCGCAGGCCCGTCTCCGGCTCCGCCGCTGGGAGGACGAACGTCTCCTGGACGAAGGACTCGGGATCCTCCGGCAGGGGACCGAGGCCCAGGCGGTCGCACACCTGAAGGACGGCAGGAAGGGCGTCCGGACCGGCGGCGAGGGTCAGGTCGACGTCCTCGGTCAGGCGCGGGGTCCCGTGGAGCAGGACTGCCTGGCCCCCGACGAGCATGAAGCCGAAGCCGCTGCCTTCGATCTCCTTCGTCAGGCGGGCGAGGAGGGCCTCGAAGTCACGCGGGTGGGAGGCCATTCACCGCACGGGCGATCGCGAGATCGGGCTCCAGGTCGTGCTTCCAGTCGATCCCGAGGTCGTCCCTGAGGGCCCGCGCCTCCGCCCACAGGGCCGCGTAGACTGCGAGCGCGTCGCTGAAGTCCATGCCTCCGTACCTGTCGGCTTCCCAGCGGCGCTCCAGGTCGCGGAGCCTGGAGGTGGCATCGAGCATGGCGTCTCCGTTTGGGGGGTGACTCGACACTGCTACACCGGTGGAGGATGGTAGGTCGGGGCGGGCCGGCACGCGACGTGCGCTGCCAGGGGACCGACCGGACGACCTGCCACCTCCACCAAACAGCCCTTCCACTGCGCTTCCTCGAGGCGGCCGAGACGGCATGGTGAGGCGCGCTGAGGCCGGTTGGCCGGTCCGATGACGACCCGGCCGTCGCATCGCATCCCCCATGCCTGAGCTCTATCCGGGAACGATCGGGACCCCGGCAGGGGGGGGCGGCCGATGGGGCAGATCGAGGTGCACGAGGATGGAGCGGACGACGGGGGGATC
>JASFUL010000382.1:0-5880 GCA_050050315.1 Gemmatimonadota bacterium | reverse complement strand
GCCCCGGACGAAAGGTGGAGGCCGGCGAGGAGAAGCACGGTCACGGAGGGCGTTGGCATCGCGGTCGGGGATCGGGGGTGCGTGGGCCGCGATCGCTCGGGGCGACGCGGCGTGGGCTCGACCAGCCAACCGACGCGATCCCGACGAGGGCCGAAAGCCGGGGTGGGACGAACCGGAGAGCGGGTGGGACGGATCGGGGGCCCCGGCGGGGCCGATCGGGGCCGGGAGCGGCGGTCGCCGTCGCCGGACGCGGAAGGAGGCCGCCCGCCTCGCTACAGATCCACGCCCAGGAGCGCCTCGAGGTCGCCGCGGCGCGTCCGGGGCAGCCGGACCCGGTCACCACCCCTCAGGACGATGTCGCAGTCGCCCCGCTCCCGGGGCCGGATCTCCCGGATGGCGTCGAGCCGGACGAGCGTCGAACGGTGGACCCGGGCGAAGCCCTCGGGAACCAGCCGCTCTTCCAGCTCGGACAGGCGCCGTCGGATCCGGTGGGCGCGTCCGTCCTCGCCGTGGACCCGCACGTAGTTGCCGTCCGCCTCGATCCACTCGATCTCCGCGGGTCGCACCAGCCGGACCCCGTCCTCGGTCCGGAGCGTCAGGAGCGACGAAGACACGGCGGGCGATCCGGCGCCGGCGTCCGGGTCCCGGGCACGGCCGGCCTCGGGCCGGGCCGCGGCGGCGGCGTCCGGGCCCGCACCCGCGAGGAGGTGTCCGGCCGCCACGATCACCCCGTACACGACCAGCGCGAGCGGATACCAGCGCACCAGCCCCGCCATCGTGTCCCGCAGCAGCCCGCCGGGGCTGGCCAGCTCTCCCCCGGGGAGCACGCCCGGCAGCCGGATGGCGAGGTTCGCGCAGACGATGAACAGAGTCCCCAGGGCGAAGTGGACCAGCACCGGGCGGAGCCACGCGTCCCGGCGGACGGGGAAGCGCCGTGCCGACCGGAGCACGGCGGGGGTGGCGAGCGCCCAGAGCAGCAACAGCGGGAGGTGGCGGGTGAGCGCCTGCACGACGCCCATCGGCCGGCCGGCGAGCCGGGCGAAGAGAAGCGTCTGGCCCGCGGCCACGAGCGCGACGACGCCCCATCCTCCCGCGATCCAGGGCCAGCGGACCGGGCCGCCGGCGCGGCGGGAGGGGCGCACTTCGTCGGGGTGGGGGCTCGAAGCCAACATGGACCTCGAACGTACGAGGGGGCCCGGCGTGTTGTCGACGGTCCCCCTGGCGCGTACGTGTGGAGGGGCGGTCTCGCTCGCCCTTCCCCGCCGCTCGAGTCCCAGCCACGGAGGTACACAGGTGTCCGAACGCAGAATGCGTCCCTGGCTCGCGCGCGCCGTGGCCGAGGCGGCCCTGGTGGTCTTCGCGGTCCTCCTCGCCCTGGCGGTGGACGAGTGGCGGGAGGATCGCGCGATGGCGCGCCTCGCGGAGCGCACGACCGAGTCCGTGGCCGGCGAGATCCGCCGCAACCGGGCGGAGCTGGTCGAGGAGCAGGCCGCGGGAACCGGCTCGCCCGCCGTGCTCGCGGCCCTCGATTCGGCCATCGCCACCATCCGGGACGGCGGGGAGCCGAAGTCCATCTCGGCCAACTGGAACGTCTCCCTGCTGTCGTCGGCCGCGTGGGAGACCGCCCAGCTCACCCGGGCCACCCAGCACATGGACCTCGACCGCGTGATCCAGCTGGCCGAGGTCTACGAGCTCCAGCGGTTCTTCTCGCGCAACCAGGACGAGCTCGCCTCCCTCATCTCCGATTTCGGCGCACGCATGGAGACCGAGCCCGTGGTCGCCCTGACCCAGGTTCGCTCGCGCCTGGCCGTCACCGCCGGCCTCCGTGGGACCCTCGCCACCGTCTACGCCTGCACCCTGGTGGAGCTGGAGGGTCCCGACGCGGTGGAGGCAGGGGCGTGCCCGCGGGGCGAGGGGTAGACCATGGCGAGCGCCGGACGGGGCGGGAGCCGCGCAGGCCGCTGGTGGGGGAGGAGCGACGCGGCGTCGCGTCAGCGGAGCGCCTTGGAGAGCGCCACGGCCGCGTGTTCCAGCACGTCCGTCTCGAAGGCGCCGTACCCGAGGACGAGGCCATGGCGCTCCAGCGGCCGGCGGGAGAAGAGGCCGACCGGCGTGGCGACGAGGCCCGCCGCCGACGCGCGGTCGGCCGCCTCCGTACCCGGGAGACCCGCCGGCAGCCACAGGACGATCCGGGTTCCGGCCCGCGTGCCCGACAGCTCCGGGGCCCTCCCCAGGTGGCGGGAAAGGGCGGTGAGCAGGGCGTCGCGCCGCTCCAGGAAGACCCTTCTGGAGCGCCGGATGTGGCGCGCGTAGTGCCCCTCGCGCAGGAAGCGGGCGAGCGTGCGCTGGGGTCGGGTGGGCGGGGGGCGCACGCGAAGGGAACGCACGGCCAGGAAGGGTTCGACCAGGCGCTCGGGAAGGATCACGAACGCGAGCGGCAGCACGGGAAAGAGCGATCTCCCGAACGACCCCAGGTAGATGACGGATTCCGCCCGATCGAGGCTCTGCAGGGAGGGGAGGGGACGGCCTTCGAACCTGTACTGGCTGTCCCGGTCGTCCTCGAGGATCCAGCTTCCCGATTTCGCGGCCCACCGCAGGAGCTCCTCGCGACGGCGCCGGCTCATCGTGCTCCCGAGGGGGAACTGGTGCGAGGGGGTCACGTACGCCGCCCGCGCACCCGGACGGAGGCGGACCCCTTCCACGACGACCATGCCCTCGTCGTCCACTGGGACGGGGACGGTCTCGGCGGCCCCGTCGAGGATGCGCGCCGCACGGGGATGGCCGGGATCCTCGACGAGGACCGAGTCGGACGGGTCCAGCAGCAGCTCGGCCAGGATGGAGAGGCTCTCCTGGCCGCCCGAGGTGACCACCACCCGGGACGGGTGGGCCCCGCCCCCGCGCGTGACCGAGACGAAGTCCGCCAGGGCGCGCCGAAGCTCCGGGGCGCCGGCGCGGTCGGGCAAGGAGCACGGCCTCGACGCGCGTCGGATCTCGGCCTCCATCTCCTGCCAGACGCGGCGAGGGAAGGTCCCCGTGTCGGGGGGGTCGAGCATGAAGGGGACGGGCTCCGTCTCCCCGCGGAGCCCCATGGCGAGATCGACCAGACGGCTTCCCCGGGACGAGAGCGCGGGCGCGCCGTCGGGCTCGGGCGGGTCGTCCTTCCCGGGACCGGGCGGGGGCGCGCGCACCAGATGGTCGGGCAGTTCCGACTCGATCCAGGTGCCCGACCCGACTCCCGACCGCACGTATCCCTCGGCCCGGAGCTGCCGATAGGCCCGCATGACGGTCATCCGGGCCACGTCGAGGTCCTCGGCCATCGCCCGCGTCGAGGGAAGCCGGGAGGCCGGCGGCAGCCGGCCCCGCACGATGGCCTCGCGCAGCCCGTGGTAGAGCTGACGGTAGAGCGGGCCGCCGTCCCGTGTCAGGTCGATGTAGGGAATCAGGGCGTTCGTGGCTCGCATGAGGCGGTGGGGGTCGTTGGGGCCCGTTCCGGGTCGAGTCGTGGGTCTATACGGGCACCCGGACGGGGCGCTGACGACTTCTTCGACGACCGGTCGTCCGAGGCGGTGAGCGGGGATCGACGCTCCACCGAGCGGATCGGCCGCCCACCGAAGGACCATGGAGATCGAGGGCGACCTTCCTTCTCTTCCACGGGTCGCTACGAACGGGGGAGGTGAACGGTGAATCGAAGCGCCTACGACGGGGCGGCCCTGCTGCTCGCGCTCGGTGTGTGGTGGACGGTGCCCGTGCGCGCGTCGGCCCAGGAGCCCGGGTCGTCGCTCACGGTGTCCACGGTGACGGTGAGCGAGGAGCTCCCGTCCCTGGGCCGGCTCGGTGGCGTCGCCATGGACGCCCGGGGCAATCTGTACGTCTCGAACTTCGGCGCCTCGGTCTGGCGTGTCGGGCCCGACGGCACGGCGGAGAAGCTGGCGAGCGACCTTCGCGGGAGCTCGGGCAACGCCGCCCTCCCGGACGGGCGGATCCTCCAGGCCAGCTTCCTGGAGAACCGGATCGTCGAGATCGCGCCGGACGGAGGCGAGCGCACCTTCGCCGCCGACGACCTCGACGGCCCGGTCGGGCTCGCGGCGGGCCCGGACGGGACGGTGTACGTCTGCAACTGCCGCGGGAGCTCCGTCACGGCCGTCGCTCCCGACGGCTCCTCCCGCGTCCTCGCCAGGGGCCCGCCGTTCGACTGTCCCAACGGCGTCACGGTGGACGCCGACGGCCGGCCTCACGTCGTGAATTTCAACGATTCCAGGGTGATCCGCCTCGATCCGGCCTCTGGCGCGACCGAGATCCTCGCCGAGCTGCCGCAGGGTCGGAACGCACACATCGCCTTCGCCGGCGGCGCGTTCTGGGTGACGCGCATCGCCTCGGGCGAGCTCTACCGGGTCGACGAGGACGGGAGCTGGGAGCGGGTGCTGGGAACCGGCGAGGCGGGCCTGACCGACGGCGGCCCGGACTCCGCCCGGCTCGCCTACCCGAACGGGATCGCGGCGTCCCCCGACGGCCGCTTCCTGTACATGAACAACCTGGACGGTCCGTGGCGGGAGGACGTGCCGACCCGGATGGTCATCCGGCGCGTGGGACCGCTGCCTGCGTCCGGCCCCGCACCGATCTCCCCTGGCTCCCTCACCTCGAACGACCCCGCGGGCTCGTCGCGTCCGGGAGCCACGCCGGCGCTGGAGCGCCTCGAGATCGCCGTGGGCGACATGCTCTTCGATGCCCTCGCCGCGGGACCCGAGGACGGTCCGACGGTCCTCCTGCTGCACGGCTTCCCCGAGACGTCGTACGCCTTCCGACACCAGCTTCGCGCCCTCGGCGCCCTCGGCTTCCGCGCGGTCGCGCCGGACCAGAGGGGCTACTCGCCGCGAGCGCGCCCCGCCGGGGTGGAGGCCTACGCCATGGGACGGCTCAGCCAGGACGTCGTGGACATCGCCGACGCCCTGGGCGCCGAGAGCTTCCACCTGGTCGGGCACGACTGGGGCGGCGCGGTGGCGTGGGTCGTGGCGTCCCGGTGGCCGGACCGCGTGCGGACGCTGACGGTCCTCTCCACGCCCCACTACGCAGCGCTCGGGGCGGCCCGGGCCGAGGCGGGATCGGACCAGGCCCGGCGCTCGTCCTACTTCCGCGACTTCGCCGAGCGCGGGGCCGAGAAGCGCTTCCTGGCCGACGACGCGGCATACCTGCGCTCCCTGTGGGCGGGGCTGGACTCCACGGCGGTGGAGAGATACCTGGCGGCGCTCGGATCCCCGGACGCCCTCCGGGCGGCCCTCGCCTGGTACGCCGCCGCCTTCGGGCCGACCTCCGGCTCCACGAACCCGCCGGCGCCGTCGAGCCCTCCGCGGCCCCGACCCGTGACGGTGCCGACGCTCTACGTGTGGTCGACGGAGGACGGGGCGTTCGGGCGGGCCGCGGCCGAGGCCACGCGGGACTTCGTCACGGGTCCGTACCGCTTCGAGGTCCTCGAGGGGGTGGGCCACTGGCTCCCCGAGGAGGCGCCCGAGGCGGTGACCCGGATGATCGTCGAGCAGCTCCTGGGCCACGCGGCGGACACCGGGAGCGGGTACAGGCGAGCCTGGCTGGCCGCTCTGGCGGCCCGGGACGCCCTCGGGGGCGACGCCGTCGACTCGGTGAAGGCCGTCGCGGCCACCCTCGCCGGCACCGACGCACATCGGGGCCAGAGCGCGCGTCCCGGCCCGCCCTTCGACACCCGCCCCGTCGCGGGCCGGCTTCTCTACGAGGAGGGAGGTCGGATCCTCACCGAGCTGGATCTCCGCAATCCCGGTGGGACCGACCGCTCGTACCGCCAGATGCTGGGCCAGGAAGAGGGCTGGAACCTCTGGATCGCGCGGGAGCTCCTGAGCGAGCTCCCGGCGA
>JASFUL010000381.1:0-5889 GCA_050050315.1 Gemmatimonadota bacterium | reverse complement strand
GGAGGCCTGGACCGCTTCCGCATCAAGATCGTGGACCGGACCAGCAGGGACGTCGTGTACGACAACCAGCGCGGTTCGGACGAGACCTCCGACGCCACCACCGAGCTCGGAGGAGGAAACATCCGGATCCACAAGTGAGTGGATGAGCGGACCCTGTCCCGGACCCAGGCCGGGGCCGTGTCCTCGGGCAGGGACGCCCGACGTCGAACACCGCGGAGGGGGCTTCGAGATGTGAAGCCCCCTCCGCACGTCGTCCGACCGTGCCTCGGCGTGGCGAAGGGACTCAGCCCCGCGTGCCGGATTCGCTCCGGCGGCTGCGCCCGCCGAAGAGGCCCGACCGGCTCGGGTCCAGGAGATGGTAGGCGGCCAGCTTCACCCGGTCGTTCACCAGGAACCAGGCCAGG
Organism: Gemmatimonadota bacterium; assembly: GCA_050050315.1. GTDB lineage: Bacteria > Gemmatimonadota > Gemmatimonadetes > Longimicrobiales > Gaopeijiaceae > JASFUL01. The sequence continues at coordinate 5,485 of JASFUL010000381.1, read as the reverse complement.
GCGTACCCCCACACCAGGAGCGCGAAGCGCCAGCCCAGGGGCGGCATGAGGATGCCGTACACCGCGATGAGGGTGGCGACGATCTGGGTGACGACGACGGCCCCGAGCAGGATGGGGGCCGGGGGCACGGACCAGAACGCCTTCCGGGTGCGGGTGACGAAGATGGTCAGGTGCCCCGCCACCGAGAGCTTGAGGTAGATCAGCGACTGAATGGTGTCCCGGCCCAGGCCCAGGACCCGCTCGCCGATGTAGAAGAGGCCGAACGAGGCCACCACGCCGGCGATGCCGAGGATGGTCGCCACCCCCAGCACCTCCCGCATGTTCCACCTCTCCGGCTCGTCCGAATAGCGGACGCGGTCGTAGGCGATGGAGAGGATGGCCCCGTCGTTGAGGAGCGCCAGGAGCACGATCATCACGGCCGTGACCGGATAGAAGTCGAAGACCAGGATCGCGAGGGTCATGAACAGCAGCACCCGGACCGTCTCCGCGATCCGGTAGACGGCGTAGCTGTTCATGCGCTGGAAGATCTTCCGGCTCTCCTTGATGGCGTCGACGATCACGGAGAGCCCGGGCGCGAGGAGCACGATGTCGGCGGCCGCGCGGGCGGCGTCGGTGGCCCCCGAGACGGCGATCCCGGCGTCGGCCTCCTTGAGGGCCGGGGCGTCGTTCACGCCGTCCCCGGTCATCCCCACGATGTGCTCCCGCTGCTGGAGGACGTCCACGATGTGGAACTTGTGCTCGGGGAAGACCTGGGCGAAGCCGTCGGCCTCCTCGATGGCGGTGGCGAGCGCTCCTCCCTGGTGGTGCTTCGTGTCCTCGAAGAGGCTGGCGTCGAGGATGTTGGTGCCCAGGCCCAGCTTCCGGGCCGTCTCCCGGGCGATGGCGATCTGGTCACCGGTCACCATCTTGATGGCGACCCCCATGCTCGCCGCGGTCTCGACGGTCTCGCGGGAGTCCTCGCGGGGAGGGTCGAAGAGGGGCAGGACGCCCAGGTAGCGCCACCCCCGTCCCTCGTCCGAGCGCGCGACGCCGAGGGAGCGGAAGCCGCGGGCGGCGAACCCGTCGACGGCCTCCCCCACCGTGGATCGAACCGTGTCCGACGCCTGGACCAGGTCGAGGATGACCTGGGGGGCGCCCTTGGAGACCGAGAAGTGCTGGCCACCTGGCCCCCGCACCTCCGCCTCCGTCCGCTTGTGGACCGGGTCGAAAGGCTGGAAGCGCACCACCTCGCCCGCCGGTGTCTCCCCATCCCCCACTCCACTCAGGACGGCCAGGTCGATGGGGTCCTCGTCCTCCGCCCGTGAGGCGAGGGCGCCCGCCTGCACCACCTCGACCGGCTCGACCCCCTCGAGGCAGAAGGGGGCGCCCAGGGTCAGGCGGTTCTCCGTCAGGGTGCCCGTCTTGTCCGAGCACAGGACGTCGGCGCCGGCCAGTTCCTCGATGGAGGCCAGGCGGCTGACGATGGCCTCCTTCCGGGCGAGGAGCCGCGCGCCCACGGCCATGGTCACGGAGAGAACGGCGGGCATGGCCACGGGGACGGCGGCCACGGTCAGCACCAGGGCGAACTCGAGGGTGGTGAGCATCGGGTCCCCGCGGAAGAGGGCCACCGCGAGGATCAGGGCCACCAGGGCGACGGCGATGACGATGAGGTAGTCGCCGATCTTCAGCACCGCGCGCTGGAAGTGGCTGACGACGTGCGCCTGCTGCACCAGGCGCGCGGTGCGTCCGAAGTAGGTCTCGGAGCCGGTCGCCTGCACCAGCGCCTCGATCTCGCCCCGCTTGACGATCGAGCTGGAGTAGACGGTCTGGCCCTCGCCGCGCTCCACCGGCAGCGACTCGCCGGTGAGCGCCGACTGGTCGACCTGGACCGGGTCCCCGGCGAAGAGACGCGCGTCGGCGGGGACCACCTCGCCGATGCGCAGGCGGACGACGTCTCCGGGCACGAGCTCGCGAGCCGGGACCGTCTTCCAGGCGCCGTCTCGCCGCACGCGTGCCCGGGGGGCCAGGCGTGCCTTCAGGGCGGCGATGGCGTTGCCGGCCTGGAACTCCTCCCAGAACCCCACCCCGGCGTTCATCACCAGGAGCACGGTGATGATGGCGAAGTCCTCCCAGTGCCGGACCAGGGCGGAGAGGATCGCCGCCGCCTCGATCATCCACGGGATCGGGCCCCAGAAGTACGAGAGGAGCTTCAGGATGGGGTGGACGGTCACCTCGGCGAGCTCGTTGGGGCCGAACCGCTCGAGACGCCGCTCGGCCTCCTCCTGGGAGAGCCCGTCGCGGGAGGCGCCGAGCTTCTCGAGGACTTCCTCGAGCGGCACGTCGTCCTTCGGGGAAGTGTGTGTCGCCGTGGCCTCCTCGCCGGCGGGGCCGGGGGAGCCGTCACCTGAGGAAGGCATGCTCTCCATCCACTCACCTCCCCGGCACGCACGCAGGGCCCGGACTCTCCTCCGGCAGACGCGGTGGGATTCCCGGACCCGGCGAGGCGACCGAAGCGTTCGTGAACCACCCACATCGCCCCACTCAACGCAGGAATGGAGCGTTCGGCCCATTGAACTGAACCGCGGGCCGCCGTGGTCACGCTCCACCCAGCGGAATACTGGTGTCCCGCCATCCCATCGTCCAGCCCGGGGACACACCACGACCGACGTGACCGCCCCCTCTCCCCTCGCCCGGGTCCTGATCCTCGTCGCAGCCGCCCCGACCCTCGCGGCCCGGGGCGACAACAGACGAGGCGGCCTGCCTGGCCTTTGCCGGGGACGCATGGCCCGTGTTCGTGTCGGACGTGACCCTCCACACGAGGGACACCGACGGCGGGCTGTATGCGATGGACGGGGACTCCCTTCTGGTGGACGGCGGCAAGATCGGGTTCAACGACTACGGTGACGGGGGACGCTGGGAGTGGCGGTTGCTCTTCGACACTCGCAGGGATGTCGACGGCGACAGCGTGGACGAGCCCGACCATCTCGGCCTCTGCGTGACCCACCCCCCGATGCGAGCACGTGGACCGTGACGGACGCAGCGGGCGCCTGTGGGGGAGCCGTCGACGGGGTCACGGAACTCTGGCGGTTCGTGGGCGGCACCTTCATCCACGTGGCGGATTTCGACGCGCCCATGCACCTGACCCTCACCGTCGCCCCCTTCGCATGCCTCGAGACTGCGTGTCCGGGGTCAGCCGTGTCTTCTGGGGGTGAGGAGGTGCCTGGGACCGGGAGCGAGGACGCCTACCTGGACACCCTGTCCAGAACGTCCGTCTCCGGGTGGCGGGGCCTTGCTCAGCCGCGCCCCTAAAGGGTACGTCTCCGGGTGGCGGGGACCTGCTCTGTTGTCCTGCGGCTCCATCACGTGGACGAGACGCCGCGGAGTTCGCTGCGAAGGGGGCATCCAATGTCGAACGGTCCGCAGTCGCCGGAGCTGAGCGCGAACGCCCACTCCATCGAGGTGCTGGTCATCGGGGGTGGACCGGGGGGCACGCCCGCGGCCATGGCCCTGGCCCAGGCGGGCCGGCGGGTAATGCTGGTGGAGTCCGGGCCCTCATGCGCAGCTTCACCTTCGCCACGGGGCTGCGCTGCGAGGGCTGCCACGTCATGGGCGAGAACGGATCGTTCCAGGGAGCACGATTCCACCTGGACGACAAGGTCACCAAGCGGCAGGCCAGGTTCATGCTGCGGATGGTGAACCGGCTGAACGAAGAGGTGCTGCCGGATCTGCCTAACCGGGATCAACCGCCCCTGAAGGTGGAGTGCAAGACGTGTCATCGCGGACAGCGGAAGCCATACCTCCTGCGAACCGAGCTGCGGACGGTCATCGAGGCGGAAGGCGTGGAGGCTGCCGTCTCCCGGTACAGGGCGCTGAGGGAGGGCGCCATGGACGAGGGCGCCTACGACTTCGGCGTCTGGGAGATGAACGAGCTCGCCCGGCAGCTGGAGGCGGACGGGATGGTGGCCGAGGCGGCGGCCATGCTCGAGCTGAACGAGGAGTTCCACCCCCGAGACGCCAGCATCCCGAGGACCCTGGGGCCCCTGTACGAGACGCTCGGTCGAGAGGAGGACGCGGTGGCAGCCTATCGCCGGGCCCTGGGCTTGAACCCCCGCGACGGCCGTTCGTTGGAGCGTCTCCGAGCGCTCACCGGAGGGTGATTCGGGGGCCCCGTCACCCTCCCTTCCCCAGCCCCTTCAGCTCGTGAGGGTTCCGGGTTCATCGCCTCCAGCCGCCCGGCGCGACGGAGATACGACCCACCACCCCCCTCGCAAGTGGACGCCGTCGGCGACGCCGACACGCCGCCGCCGCCCGAAGATCCAGCAACGACGCCAACCGCCTCGGGAGCCGGTTGAGGGGGAGCCGCCGGCCGGTCTATCATAGGCCGTCCCGGCCGCCAACCACCGCATCCCCCGGTCCAGAGCGACGTGAGCTTCGTCCACCTCCACACCCACTCCGAGTACTCCCTCCTCGACGGCGCCAACCGCATCTCCGACCTGGTCCGCAGGGCCTGCGAGTTCGAGATGCCCGCCCTGGCACTCACCGACCACGGCTGTCTCTTCGGCGCGTGGACGTTCCACAAGAAGGCGAAGGCCGCCGGGATCAAGCCGATCCTGGGCATGGAGGCGTACGTCGCCCCCGGCGATCGTCGGGACCGGAGCCGCTCGGGGCGGGGCGAACGCGCGTACTACCACCTGGTCCTCCTGGCCCGCGACGAGAAGGGCTACCGCAACCTGGTGAAGCTCTCCTCCATCGGGTACACCGAGGGCTTCTACCACCGGCCGCGGGTGGACCGGGAGGTGCTGGCGGCGCACTCGGAGGGCCTCATCGTGAGCTCGGCCTGCCTCGCGGGGGAGGTCGCGCGACACCTCCTGGCCGACGATCTCGAGGGGGCCCGCGAGGCCGCCGGGTGGTACGCCGACACGTTCCCCGACCGCTACTACCTGGAGGTCCAGGCCCACGACTCGGAGGGGCAGGCCGAGCTCAACCGGAAGGTCTTCGCGCTCTCCGACGAGCTCGGCCTCCCGGTGATCGCCACCAACGACGCCCACTTCCTGACCGCCGACGACCACGAGGCCCACGACGTCCTCCTGTGCATCGGGCTCGGCAAGGACCGGGACGATGCGGACCGGATGCGCTACGACCGGGGACTCTACTTCAAGAGCGCCCCGGAGATCGCCGAGCGCTTCCCCGACCGGCCCGACGTTCTCGAGAACACCCTGGCCATCGCGGACCAGGTGGCGCTGGACTTCGAGAAGTCCTACCACCTGCCGACCTTCCCCATCCCCGACGCCCACGAGGACGAGAACGACTACCTGGAGGACCTGGCGCGCCGGGGCGCGCGACAGCGGTACGGGGACCCGCTCCCCGACGAGGCGGCCGAGCGCCTGGAGTACGAGTTGGGGGTCATCCGGGGCACCGGGTACGCCGGCTACTTCCTGATCGTCCAGGACTTCATCCGGTGGGCCCGAAACCACGGGATCCCGGTGGGCCCGGGGCGCGGGTCGGC
>JASFUL010000380.1:0-5926 GCA_050050315.1 Gemmatimonadota bacterium | reverse complement strand
CTCCTCTGGGACCAGCCGTTCCGGGTCGTCGGAGTCTCGGCCCCGGTGGACGAGGCCGGCCTGGGAAACGAGGGCCGCCCGGCCTTCTTCGTGTCGGCCGAGCAGTTCCCCCTGGCCGGATTGAGGGTGGCGATCCGCACGGCAGGCGGAGATCCGCTGTCCGTCGCCGCCGCGTTGCGCGCCGCTCTGCAGGAGGAGGACCCCGACATCGCCCTCTCCCAGGTCCAGACCATGGACGCGCGCATCTCGGCGGGGCTCGCCCAGCCGCGCTTCCGCACCGCACTGGTCGGCGTCTTCGCCCTGGTCGGTCTCCTCCTCGCGGCCGTGGGCCTGTACGGGGTCCTCGCCTACCTGGTGACGCTGCGCCGCCACGAAATCGGCGTCCGTGTGGCGGTCGGCGCCGACCGTCGGGCCGTGGTGCGCATGGTCATGCTCGAGGGCCTCGAGCTCGTGGGGATCGGTGTGGCCCTGGGGCTGGTCGGCGGCGCCGTCGTCGCCGGCCTCGCCAGGGGAATGCTCTTCGGCGTCTCGCCGGTGGACCCGGTGGCACTCGTGGGCTCGACGCTCGTCCTGCTCGCCGCGGGCGGGATGGCCGCGCTCCTGCCCGCGCTACGGGCCGTGCGTGTGAGCCCGCTGGAGGCATTGAGGGCCGAATAGCGCGACTCAACCCCGCTCGAGCAGCGCGCCCGCGAGGCCCGGGGTCACGATCCAGAGGCCGTGCATCACGCGGGCGAAGCCGATCCGGATCGCCGTGCGTTCCGCCTCGAGACCCTCGACGATCCGTCGGGCCACCTCGGCGGGATCCATCTTCCCGGACCCCCGGCCGGCGGTCATGGCCGTGTCCACCAGCGGGGGCACGACCTCCACGAAGCGCACGCTCTCCTCCCCCGCGAGCTGCCCGCGGAGGGCCCGGGTGAGGCTCCGGAGCCCGGCCTTGCTCGCCGAGTAGACCGGGGCGGACCGCTTGGGCGCGAGCGCCAGCAGCGACGTGACGTTCACCACGACGCCCGGGTCGTGGCGACGCAGGTCGTCGAGGAAGAGGGAGGTCAGGAGCGTGGGAGCCAGGAGGTTCACCGTCAGTTCGGTCCGGGCCCACCGGGCGCGGTCCTCGGCGTCGGTGCCCGCCCAGTCGTGGTTGAACTGGACGCCCGCGTTGTTGATCAGGACGCCGGGGGCGCCGAACTCGTCCCGGACGCGGTCGGCCAGGGCCATCACCTCGTCGGGCTTCGAGAGGTCGCAGGTGAAGTGCCGCGCCCGCTCACCGAACGCCTCCAGGGCCGCCGGGGCCCGCTCGCCCCGGCTGCACACCGCCACCCGGGCTCCCCGCTCCGCCAGGGTCCGCGCCAGCTCCAGGCCGATGCCCCGGCTCCCCCCCGTGACCAGGACCGTCCGTCCGTCGATCCGCATGGCTCCCTCCTTTCGCTTCCATGGATGCCGGTGCACGTTCGGGCACCGTCGCGTGCAATCCACGATGGCCCGCGGCGGGCCTCGGCGATTGCGTCGACGCGCCACGCTCCTGAACCCACGCGCCATGTCCGGTCAGATCCTCCGAACCGTCGCGGAGGTCATCCTCGCCGGCCTCGAGAAGACCGAGGCTCGGGACGTGGTGGGACGCGGCGACCTCGGCTGGATGGAGGGGGACGAGCCGGCCATCCCGCTGGCCCCCTACCGGGAGCTCCTCCAGCGGGTCCTGGACCGTTTCGGCGGGGGCCCCATCCTCCAGGCCGGGCTCGAGCTCCGCCACGCGGTGCATCCGATCCTCTTCGTCCTCCTGAACTCGGACCGGCCCGAGGTCCTGATCCAGAAGGAGGATCGGCTGTCACGCTACATCCACTCGCGACATCGGGTGCGAATCGTGGCCTCCGAGCCCGGCCGGCTCGTCCTCGAGCACGCCGCTTCCGGGAGCTCCCGCCCCCGACCCACCGAGAATCTGGCCTCGTGCGGCCAGCACGTCGCCCTGCTGGAGATGATCGGCGCCAGGGGGCTGACCCTTCGCCTTCCCCGCTCCGCTCGACCCGAAGCGCCGGCCTACCACGAGGGGACCGTCGGGACGGTGGCGGGAACCGACGGCTTCGAGCTCTGGGACTTCCGGTGGGACGAGTTCGTGCCCAGTCGGACCCCCATGGCCGGGCTCGACGACCTCCTCCTCGACCAGGCCCGGCTCCCGGAGATCCAGGAACGCCCGGGGATCGCTCCGGCGGTGGAGCGCATCGTTCGCGAGGACCTGGGGCGACGATGGTCGCTGGAGGTGGTGGCCGGCCGACTCTTCATGTCGACGCGCACGCTCCAGCGGAAGCTCAAGGCCGTGCAGCTCACGTTCACCGAGCTGGTGATGCGGGTGAGGGTCGCGGAGGCCATGCGCCTGCTCCGGGACTCGGAGCTCAACGTCACCGCGATCGGCTACGTGTGCGGCTTCGCCGATTCGGCCCACTTCAGCCACAGCTTCAAGCGGGTCGCCGGAGAGACCCCCGGCCGGTGGCGCGACCGGGGCGGCGCCCTCAGCGGCTGACTCGCGGTCCACCGGCCGTCGAGGTCCGACCGAGCGCACGCCGGTGCGGCGCCGACGGCAGCGGGCCCGTGATACGTGTCTTGCCCTTTACAACTACAGTGTAGTATTATGGGTCCCAGCGATTCCCTCCCCTGGAGATCCCGTGGTCGGACGCGTCCTCGAGCAGCTCCTTCGGCGTCTGTCGTGGCTGCTGGTGCGAGGGCCGCACGCTCCCGAGGTTCGGGCCGACCTGGATGAAGCGTACACTCGGGACCTCGCCCGGGGCATCGGGCCCTGGCACGCCCGTCGGCGCTGGCTCCACAACCTCCTCGGCTCCGCCTGGAGCCTGTGGCGCGCCGGCGAGCGTCGCCATCGGGCGGGCGTTTCCCTCCTCGACGTGAAGCTCGGCTGGCGGATGTTGTGGAAGCACCCGCTGCTCACCTGCGTTTCCCTGGTTTCGCTCGCGATCGGGATCCCGGTGGGGTTCGGGCCCTCGTACGGCTGGGACGCCGTGGAGGCCCCGATCCCCGTCGAGGAAGGCGGGCGGGTGGTCGGTCTCCGCCACCGCAGCGTCGAGGGGGGTGGCGCCTCGCCGACCACCGTCGACGACCTGGCGGTCTGGCGGGAGTCCCTGACCACGTTCGACGCGCTGGGCGCCTACCGACGGGTCGAGCAGAGTCTGCTCGTCGGCCGGGAGGGCGTGGGCGCGCCGGTCGCCGCGGCCCTCGTCACGTCGTCCACGTTCTCGATCCTGCGCGTCCCTCCCCTGATGGGCCGCACCTTCCGGGTGGAGGACGAGGCGCCGGGTGGCGAGCCCGTGGTCGTGATCGGCGAGGACGTGTGGCGCTCGCGCATGGCCGGAGACCCCGAGGTGCTGGGGCGCACGGTCCGGGTTGGAGGCGTGGCGCACACCGTCGTGGGCGTGATGCCCGCCCGGTTCCTCTTTCCGGTGCACGAGGAGCTCTGGCTTCCGTTGCGGGACCGGCCGACCGGCGAGCCGGGGATCGGGGCGCACCTCCGGGTGTTCGGTCGTCTCGCGGACGGGTCCACGGAGGAGACCGCTCAGCGCGAGCTGGAAGCCGTGGAGCGGCGCGTCGCCCGGGCCCTCCGCTCGGACCGGGGGCCGCGGCGCGCCGAGGTGCTGTCCTTCCCTTCCCTGGCGACGGGACGGCGGAAGGGCGGGATCCGGGAAGCCCGAGGCATCTGGCTGGCCGACGCGGTGGCGCTGGTGCTTCTCGGGGTCGCGTGCGCGAACGTCGGGCTGCTGATCTTCGCCCGCACGGCGACCCGCGCCTCGGAGCTGGCGGTGCGCACGGCCCTGGGCGCGAGCCGAGCACGCCTCGTGGGACAGGTGTTCATCGAGGCGCTCGTGCTCGCGCTGCTGGCCGCCGGACTCGGCCTCCTCCTGCTCGCATGGCTGCCTCCCCGCATCGTGGGCCTCGTGTGGGCACCGGACTGGGGCGGCATGCCCTGGTGGTTCGACTTCAGCGTCCGGCCGGAGACGGTGGCCCGCGCTCTGCTTCTGGCGCTCGTCAGCGCGGCCCTGGCGGCCGCGCTGCCGGCGCTGCGCCTGACCGGCAGGTGGGCGGGCCGGAACCTCCAGCGCTTCGGTACGGCCGGCTGGAGCGTCCGCTTCGGCAACGTGTCCGGCGGCCTCATCGTGGCCGACGTCGCGGTGGCCGTCGCCGTGGTCGGCGTCTGCGTCGGCGCGGCCGATCGCGTGGCGGACGTTGCCGCCGGAAGCGCGCTCGAGGGCATTCCGTCCGATGAGTACCTGGCCGTGCAGATCGAGCTGCCGGAGAACGCCGCGGCGCCGGAGGACAGCACCGCCCGCGCGGCCCGGCTCGCTACCCTCCACGGCACCCTGACCGAGCGGCTCGCCGGCGAGCCGGGCGTCCTCGACGTCGCGACCGCCGACGTGCTGCCGCGCATGGACTTCCGGGGCGCGCTCGTCGAGGTGGAAGGAGTACCGCCGGGGCGTCACCCTTCGGGCGGGCACGAGGTCGAGCGCGCCCGCGTCGTGCCGGGCTTCTTCGAGGCGCTCGACCGGCCGGTCGTGGCGGGCCGCGCGTTCGGCGCCGGTGACCTGCAGGGGGACCGCACCACCGTGATCGTCGACACCAACTTCGTCGAGCGCGCCCTCGGCGGACGGAACCCCCTCGGCCGGAGCCTCCGCTACATCACCTGGGGCGATCCCGACGACCCGGGACCGTGGTACGAGATCGTCGGCGTGGTGCCCGCGCTGGGCACGAACCTGGTCCAGCCGGAAGAGGCCGCAGGGGTCTACCATCCCGCGGCCGCGGATGACCTCGCCTCGTTCTGGCTCGCCATTCACACGGCCGGTGACCCCATGGACCTGGCTCCGCGCGTCCGGGCGCTCGCCGCCGAGGTCGAACCCGGGGCCATCGTGGCGCCGCCCATGAGCCTCGACAGCGTCTACCCGGAAGACTGGTACGTCATGTGGGCGTTCGTCGTGGGATGGAGCCTCTTCGTCGTCGTCCTCGTCGGCCTCGCCGGGTCGGGCGTCTACGCGATCATGTCCTTCACCGTCGCCCAGCGCACCCGTGAGCTGGGCATCCGTGGAGCGCTCGGCGCGAGGTGGGGGGACATCGCGGCCGCCGTCGGTCGGCGGGCCGCCCTCCAACTCGGCCTCGGCGCGCTCCTGGGCATGCCCCTGGCCGGGCGCGCCTACTTCGTCATCCGGGAGGACCCCTCGGCGACGCTGACGGCCTTCCTGGTCGGCGCGGTCCCGGGCATCGCCATCGTGCTGTTGATCGGACTGGCGGCCTGCTCCGCACCGATGGTCCGGGCCCTGCGCGTCACCCCCACCGAAGCGATGCGAGGCGTGGACTGACGTGGCCTACCTCGGCGAGTTCGAACAGCTCATCCTGTTCTCCCTCCTCCACCTCGGGGACGACGCGTACGGGGTCGCCATCCGGGAGTCCATCGAGGAGCGAACGGGGCGCACGGTGTCGTCCGGAGCCATCTACACGGCGCTGGGTCGGCTCGAGGAGAGAGGGATGGTCGCGTCACGGGAGGAGAAGCCGACGGACGGGCCTGGCAGACCCCGAAAGTACTACGACCTGGAGCCGTCCGGCGCCCGCGCGCTGATGGAGGCGTACGAGACCATGCAGTCGATGGCCGGCGGACTGATCCCGAGACTCGCCGAGCTCGCCGAGGGGTGACGCGAGGCGGACGGCCCGCCTCACTCCCACTCGATCGTGCCGGGCGGCTTCGACGTCACGTCGAGGGCCAGAGCACCCACCCCCTCCAGCGGAAGAATCCGCGCCCGCAGCTCGTCGAGGAGCGCCGGCGGCAGCTCGACGGGGGTGGCGGTCATGGCCCGCCGGGAGGTGACGGGCCGGACCACCACCGTCTCGCCGGCGGCGCCGTCCACCGAGAGGGGCACCAGCACGGTGGGGCACTGCCAGATCCGGT
>JASFUL010000379.1:0-5929 GCA_050050315.1 Gemmatimonadota bacterium | reverse complement strand
TGGGACTTCTTCCACGCCGTGGAGCGCCACGCGGGACGGGACCTGGACTGGTTCTGGAGACCGCTGTTCTTCGAGACGTCGGTCCTGGACCACGCGGTCGAAGGCGTGGAGCGGAGCGGTGGCCGTAGCCGGGTGACCCTCCGGGACCTCGGCTGGGTGGTGCTACCGACACCCGTGGAGCTGGAGATGGCCGACGGTTCGGTTCGGAGGGAGCGGGTGTCCGCGGAGCGCTGGATCGCGGAGGGACGACGGGCCGAGCTGGTCGTGCCCGGGGAGGTCGTCCGGGTGACCCTGGATCCGGCGGGCGCCTACCCGGACGTGGACCGGTCCAACAACCGGTGGCCGCGGGGCGGCTGACGGGTCAGGGAAGGAGATGCTTGCCTCCGCGGCGGGCGGGAGGAAGGTTGAGGCGTGCCGGATTCGTGACGAGTTCCCCCGCACCGGAGGTAGTCGTGGATCACATGGACGTTGAACCGTCGGCCGGAGGCCGGTCCATCACCGAGCGGATGATAGGCGCCGCCACGCTCGACATCGCCACGTACGAGGACGTGGAGCACGACACCGACGCCACCGCCCAGGCGGCGATCGTCGTCGGGATCGTGGCCCTCTGCGCCGCCATCGGCAGCCTCGGGGCCGGGATCGGGCCCGCCGTGGGCGGGATCGTGGCGGCCTACGTGGGGTGGCTGATCTGGGCCGGGGTGACCTACCTGATCGGGGACAAGCTCCTGGGCGGAACCGCGACCTGGGGCGAGCTCCTCCGCACGCTCGGATTCGCCCAGACGCCCGGCATCCTCCGGATCTTCGGCATCATTCCCTTCCTCGGATGGATCGCGTCGCTGGTGGCCTTCGTCTGGATGCTCGTGACGGGCGTCGTGGCCATCCGCCAGGCCCTCGACTTCTCCACCGGCAAGGCGATCCTCACCGCGGTCCTGGGCGTCGTAGCCTACGTCGTGGTCGCCGGAGCCCTCGCGGCCATCACCGGCGTCGGGTCGATGGCCTTCTGAGGTCCCCTCGAGCGGCGGCCGCCCTGGCCGTCGCCCTCACACTCTCCGCCTGCCCCGGCGCGGGGGACGCGCCGGGGCGGACCTCGTCCTCCGCGGCGGTCCGGCCGCGGCCGTCCGACGCCTTCACCCTGGCCGACACCGCCCGGGCGGGCATGGTCGTCTCGGGGAATCCCCAGGCCACGCTCGCGGGCGTCCGGGTCCTGGAGGAGGGCGGGAACGCCGTGGATGCCGCGGTCGTGACCGCCCTCGCCCTGGGCGTCGTCGAGCCCAGCCAGTCGGGACTGGGCGGTCGCACCCAGATCCTCGTGGGGCTGCCCGACGGCACCTTCCACGGGATCGACGGGACCACGCAGATCCCCGCGGGCTACGACGAAGCGACGGCGCCCCGGGTGGAGCGGGGGTACGCGACGGTGGCGGTTCCGGGGACCGTCCGGGGCCTGGCGCGGGCGCTGCGCGAGCACGGGACGCTGTCGTGGGAGGCCGCGGTGCGACCGGCGATCCACCTGGCCGAAGGGGGCTTCGTGATCACGGAGGGCGAGGCGCGACGCCTCCGGGCGAACGCGGACGCCCTCTCGGGCGACGAGGAGCTGGCGGCCCTGTTCCTGCCGGGAGGCACGCCGGTGGAGGCCGGGGACACGGTGATCAACCCCCCGCTGGGTCGCACGCTCGCCACGCTGGCGCGGGAGGGGCCCGAAGCGTTCTACACCGGCTCCCTGGCCCGTCGCATGGCCGATGACCTGGCGGCGCGGGGGGCGTTCGTGACGGCGACGGACCTCGCCGAGTACCGGGCCGAGGACGTGCCCACGGGGACGGGACGCTACGGCGAGATCGAGCTGGTCGGGACCTGGCTGCCCGCGTCGGGCGTCACGACCGTCGAGGTCCTCCAGATCCTCGATCAGCTCGATCTCGGGGGAGAGGACGAGGCCCGGTGGGCGGCGGCGCTGGCCCAGGCGCTCCTGGCCGGCTTCCGGGACCGGGAGCGGGCCCAGCGCGACCCGCCCGAGGCGGCCGTGGCGCGCCTCACCGACGGCGACCTGGCGGGGGAGAGGGCGGCCGCGATCCGGCTGCCCGCCGCCGGTGGCGAGGCCGATACCGCGGGCGCCGGGGCGGGGCCGGGGGGCGGCGGGCCGGGATCGCCCGCGGGGGCCGCCCCGTCCGCTCTCCCGCCCGATCCGGTGCCCGACCACACGACCCACGTCTCGGTCGCCGACGCCGGAGGGAGGCTGGTGGCCATGACGCAGTCGCTGGGTCCGTCGTGGGGGGCCGCCGTCGGGACGCCCGGCCTGGGATTCCCCTATGCGGCTACGCTGGGCGGGTACCTGGCGGACCTCGGACCCGGGGGGAGGGCGTGGTCCTCGCAGAGTCCCCTTCTCGCGTACCGGAGCGGCGAGCCGTGGCTCGTGATCGGAGGCGGCGGAGCCCGCCGCATCATCTCGGCCATCGTGTCGACGGTGGCCCGCATGGCCGACCAGGGGCTCTCCCTGGACGAGGCCCTCGCCGCGCCCCGGCTCCACCCGTCGGGTCGACAGGTGGTCCTCGAGCGCGGTCGCGGCTCGGCCTGGGCGCCGTCGGTGGCACGGGGCCTCGAGTCGGTCGGCTTCACGGTCCGGTTCCAGGAGACCGGGACCTTCTTCGCCCGGCTGAACGCCGTGGGTCGAACGACCGACGGTCGCTGGATCGGAGCCGCGGACCCGCGTTGGCCGTGGAGCCTCGCCCGGGGACCCCGTCCGACGGGTCGTTGAGCCGGGACCGGCCCCGCCCCCGGGGTTCTCCTCCCGTCGTCTCCCCCCGGGGCGTCCGGCAGGCCCCGGCGGCTTCTACACCCGACGATCTTGCGGGGGAGCAGCGCGGAGGGTATTCGTCGGGACGACCCCATCTACGTCACGAGGAGCCCGCCGATGGCCGCCGGAGAGCCGGAATCCAGTTCTTCCCAACGAGGCATGTCGACGGGGGTCAAGCTCCTGATCGGCTGCGTGATCCTGCTGATCCTGGCCGGCGTGGCCCTGGCGGTGGCCCTCGGCGTGGGCGGCTTCGCCCTCAAGCGGCAGCTCGACAGCTTCCTGGGAGGCCTCGAGGACCAGCAGGAGGCGTCCCAGACCCTCGAGCGGCTGGAGCAGGAGTACCCGTTCGAGGTGCCCGAGGACGGTGTGGTGAGCTCGAGCCAGCTGGACCGCTTCGTCGCCGTCACCGACGCCGCGTGGGACGAGATCCGTCCGTTGGCCGAAGAGCTGGCGGACCTCGAGCGGATCCGGGACGAGTCGGACGGAGGCCCCGGGATCCGTGAGCTGATCGGAGGGGCCCGGGCCCTCGGAGGCTTCACCCGGGCGCGGCTCGTGCTGGCCGACGAGCTCGAGGCCGAGGGGATGTCGCTCTCCGAGTACGTATGGACCGGAACGTCGCTCCAGCGGGCCGTGGAGGGGGAGGGGGCGGTCCCCGAAGAGAACGCTCGACTGGCCCGGGAGAATCAGGGTCGGCTGCCCGCCTTCGAGGACGACGACGAGCCGGGACCGGAGACGGTCCTGGCCGTGGCGACCCTCTGGGGAATGATGGACATGTCCTCGTGGTCCGCCCTCGGACTGGACACCCTGGTCAATCGGTAGGGACCCCACGGAGGAGGACTCCATGTCACGGCTCGACCGCATGCTGCACGCCCACCCGGCCCCCGCCAGTCGCGCCGGCGGCGCGGCGCTGGCCTTGATCGAGGCCGCCTCGGAGTGCGCGGACATCTGCTCCACGGGAGCGGACGCGTGCCTCTCGGAGCCGGACCCCACCGCGCTGCGGAAGTGCATCCGCCTCAACCTCGACTGCGCGGACGTGTGCACCGTCACCGCACGCATCATCTCGGGTGCGGGTGCCCGCGACCGTGCCACCCTCGAGGCGCTGCTGGAGGCGTGCGCGGCCGCCTGTCGGGCGTGCGCCGACGAGTGCGACCGCCACGACCACGAGCACTGCCGGATCTGCGCCGAGGCCTGCCGTGCGTGCGAGGAGGCCTGCGTCCGGATGGAGAAGGCGCTCGTGGCCTGAGGCTAGTGCCGCCCGGCGGGCGGAGCCTCCGCGCCCGGGCGGTACCTCCGGACGGCCTCCGCGTCGATGGCGTCGTCCGTCCACGCGACGGTCTTCATGCGGCCCCCGGCGAACATGGCGGCCTGGTCGTCGTAGTGGGGCGAGTCCTCACGCGCGCTCTCACCGTAGGCCAGCACGGAGTAGGCGCGCGGCACAGGTCCGAACTCCACGGCGAGAACCCATCCGTCGCCCCGGTTGGCCACCTTCCTTCCGTCCTCCGCCTCCGCGAACGAGAGGGTCCGGAAGCACCCCATGTCGCCCGGGCACCCGGCCACCGGCTCGTCCACCTCCCCCCGACGGACGCGGTGCACGTCACCCCAGGCGACGTCCGGGGCCAGACCCTTCCGCTCCAGGGCGGCCACGGCGTCGCGGAACGCGCCGACGGCGTGGTCCGTTCGGCCGACTCCTCGGGGCGTCGAGGTCGGCGCGTCCGGAGACCACGGCACCCGGAAGCGCGCCTCGGGCGCCACCCGGTCCCTGTACCGCTCCCACCACGCCTCGAAGAGGACGCCGCCGCGGCTGTCGACGGACGCCGTCCGATCCCACGCCTCGAGCGCGTCCAGGGCGGTCCGCTCGGCCGGCGTCCACGCGGCGTCCCCCGCCGCCTCCCCCGGTGAGGCGCGCCCGCCCTCGGCGCCCTCTAGGACCGCCACGAGCTCGTCGACGGTCCGCTCCGCCAGCAGCATGCGGGACGAGTGCTTGCGACGGACGACCTCGTCGAGGTCGAACGTCCCCGTCCCGTGGACGAGATCCAGGGAGAGCTGGCTCCGCAGCCGCAGGCGGCGGGGAGGGAGGTTGACGTCCACCGTGTCCCGGTCGAGGGGAGCGTCGAGGTTCGTGTAGTCCGGAGTGTCGTTGGCCTGCTGCACGTAGCCGCCGGGCGGATTCACCAAGAGCGGAAGCTCCTCGAAGGGCACGAGCTCGGTCCACACGTCGTCCGAGCTCCGCACGACGGCCGCCGTGTCCCCCGTGGGAGGATGGGGGAGGGCGGGCACGCGGGCGTTGTAGTAGTGCGCGATGTTCCCGGCGGCGTCCGCATACGTGAAGTTGGAGCTCGGATGGGCGCGCATACGCATCACGCCGAGCCACTCCTCCAGGCTCGTCGCCCGCATCATCTTCAGGAACTGCTCGCCCCTGCGGAACTCGCCGTCGCGCGGGTCCTTGAGCACGTAGACGCGCCCGTCGGCCCGGTGGATGACGGGGCCGAAGGGCGACCACCACGTCGCGCGCGTCTCGGAGCCGACGCCGCCGCCCCGGGTCCGGAAACGGACCGTGACCTCCTCTCGCCGCAGGGGCACCGAGGCGCCGTCCACCACGACGTGATTCTCCCGCCCCGGGTCGGCCTCGAGGGCGTACACCTGGGAGTAGTCCGGGTAGTTGTTGGTGGTGGCCCAGCCCAGGTGGCGATTGAAGCCGCCCACGATCCCGAAGGCGGCGCCGATCCGGAAGTCGCCGTAGAAGTCCACCACCCCGGGGACGCGCACGTGGGCCTCGTAGTAGCCGGCGTTCCACGACAGATGGGGGTTCCGGAGGAGGATCGGGAATCCCGACGCGGTGCGGCTGCCGTGGAGCGCCCAGGCGTTGGATCCGTCCAGCACGTACGCCTCCCGGGCGGCCCGTACCGGGTCGCTCGATTCCCGGTCCGGGGGGGAGGGGTGGTCGAGGCGATCGCGGTCACCCGGGTCGTCGGTCTCCGCCCGATCCTCCAGCGAGCGGACGAACGCGCGGGCGTCGCCCCGACTCCAGCCCTGGACGTCCCTCGCGTGGACGTCGTAGGCGGTGAAGTCGGGCTCCATCCACTCCGGGAACTCCCCGGGGTTCAGCCGGACGTAGTAGCTCACGCCCGCGGCGAAGCCGCGGTA
>JASFUL010000378.1:0-5942 GCA_050050315.1 Gemmatimonadota bacterium | reverse complement strand
CGGACACGCCGAGTACGATCACGTCGTTCCGTTCCGACTCCGCCACCAGGGCGTCGACGGGCGAGGCACCCGGGATCGCACGGACGGCGGCACGGATGGAGACGCCGACGTCGGCCTCCAGCCCGCCTTCCGCTCGGATCCTCTCCTCTTCGTCGGCGTCGGGCGCGATGAGCGTGGCCACCGTCAGATCCGCGTGCCACGCGGAGGTGAGTCGCGACGCCACCAGGAGGGCCAGCTCGCCGTGGATTCCGTCGTCCACGAGCACCAGCACTCGCTTCGCCGGAACCGCGCCCGCCTCCCTGAAGAGCACGAGGTGGGCGCGCAGGTGCCGGTCGAGAGACCAGGCCAGGGCCTCCTCGGCTTCCCGGGGGCCGTGGCCGGGCCAGCCGACCAGCATCAGCGCGGCGCGGGTCGTCTCGGCGGCGCTCACGAGACCGCGAAACGCGGTGGTGGAGACGAGAACGTGGGCGTCGACGGTCGCCCCGGATTCACGCACCAGCTCCGACTCGGCCCGGAGGGCCCGGTTCCTCTCCTCGATGGCCTCGTAGTAGGTCTGGACGGAGGTGTCGTCCAGACGCTCCTCGAGGCGATAGACGCTCACCACCGACACGTTTCCGCGGTTCGGCCCCATGAGAGCGCCGGCGAGACGAAGACGGGCCCGCTCGCGCTCCGGATACGCCACGGCCACGATGGCCGTGGGGATCTCGTCGGGCAGGGCTCCGCGCCTCTCCACCCACTCCAGGCTCGGCTCGAGCAGGCCGCGCCGAAGGAAGTAGGGCCACTCCCCGCGGAGATCGGTGGCCCGTCGACCCCAGAGCGCGTAGTGGCCGAGGGCGAAGGTGATGAGCCCGAGACCGATCACGATGGTGATCGGCTCCATGAAGAAGATCACCCCGAAGCACGCCGCGGCCCCCACGAGGGGCACGAACGGGAAGAACGGCGTACGAAAGACCGGTTTGTAGGCCGCAGGACGTGCCCCTCGCAGGATGACACACGCCAGGCTCATGAGCCCGTAGAGCAGGAGGTGCAGGAGACCCGCGGCCTCGGCCAGGAGCTCGATGTCGCCCACGAGAATGACGACGACGGTGAGGACGCCGGTGACCAGGATCGCCCGGTGGGGGACCCTGAACCGGGCGTGGACCTCGTTCAGCCACTCCCAGATGAGCGCGTCCCGTCCCATGGCGAAGCTGATGCGGGAGGCCGACATGATGCTCGCGTTCGCCGAGCTCACGGTGGCCAGGACCGCCCCGAGGAGGATCGCGCCGCGTCCCAGCGACCCCATGAGGTCTCCCGCGAGGTCGCCGACCAGCGTCGGCCCCGTGAGCTCCTGCCAGGGCCTGAGCAGCAGGCAGACGACGAGGATGAGGCAGTAGAGGACGGTGACCGAGATGACGGAGCCCAGGAGGGCCCGGGGGAGATTCCGACCCGGATCGCGGATCTCCTCGGCCATGGAGGCGATCTCGCCGAACCCGGCGTACGTCACGAAGAGGGTGGCCGTACCCGCCAGGACGGCTCCGACGCCGAAGGGCGCGAACGCGTGGTCGGTCAGGAAGCTCGGTTGGGCGCTCCCGGCGCCCCGGGCCAGGAAGAGCAGGAGCACGACCACCAGCACGGCCACGATGAGATTCTGGAGCTGTCCCGCGGCCTTCGATCCCAGGAGGTTGAGGCCGGCGAGGATGAGCGTCATGCCGACCGCGTAGACCACCACCGGCAGGGCCAGCACCGTGTGCATGTACTCGCCGAAGCCCACCATGTAGAAGGCCGAGGCGAAGACGAGCCCGAAAAGGCTTCCCCAGCCCAGGACGGATCCCCACAGCGGCCCGAGGGCGCGGGAGATGAAGTAGTAGCCACCCCCGGACTTCGGCATCCCCGTCGCCACCTCGGCGGCCGCCATGGCGTTGAGCAGGGCGATGACCCCGCCCAGGAGGAAGGAGAGGACGGCGGCGGGTCCCACCTCGGCGACGATGAAGCCGGGGAGGACGAAGATCCCCGCGCCGATCATCGTGCCGATCCCGATGGTGAGGGCTTCGGAGAGTCCGAGGGACTGGGCCAGCTCGACCTCGACCGCGTCGGCTGTCCCTTCCCGGCGTGGGCCCTCGGCTTCAGGGTGGGGGCGGCTCATGGGGCTTCCCGATCGGCGGTCCCGTGTCCCGGCTCGGGTCGAGACGCCTACCCGGTCCTCTCGCCGTCCCGGGTCCCCGGTGTGTGGGCCCGGCGATCGCTCCAGGCGGGCGACCTCTCGGTTCCAGTGTAGCCTGTGCGGACTCCGGCTGCCATCGGACGGCAGCAGAGGCGGCGGACCGGCCTACTCCGCGCGAAGGGTGCTCACCGGGTCGATGCGCAACGCCTTCCCCGCCGGTACGAGGCAGGCGAGGGTGGCGACGGAGCCCGTCATCGACCGCCCGGGGATCCACGAAGGGCGCTGGCTTCGGTGTGACGGCCCGCCGCGACGTACAGATCCGCCAGAGCGTCGGCGGCCCGCCGCGTCGCCTCATCGTCGGCGCCACGCTCACGAAGAAGGACGGGGTAGGCGGCCTCGAGCTCGACCCGCGCGGCCTCGAGCCGCCCGAGTGCGGCCAGACTCCGCCCCAGGGCCAGCCGCACCTCGGCCACCTCGACCGCATCCTCTCCGTGCGCGACCTCCAGAACCGCCTTGGCGTCCTCGAGCACCTCCACCGCGCGCGCGGGTTCGCCCGAAAGCCGGTAGAGCCGCCCCCGATTGAGCAGGGTCGACCCGACGAGCGCGTGCTCGTCGCCGTACGCCGCGCGGTACCCGGCCTCCGCGGCGAGGTAGAGTGCTTCGGCCTCTTGGAACCTTCCGTGGTCCCGAAGCGCGTGTGCCTGGCCCGCCCTGGCGTGCATGACGTAGGGGTGGTCCGGGCCGAGCTGCGTGGCCCAGATCGACGCCGCGCGCGCGAAGTCCGAGTGGGCGTCCTCGAAGCGACGGAGGGTGTGGCGCACCTGGCCGCGGTTGAAGCGGAGGGCCGCGACCTGGAAGTCCCCGGGATCCAGAACCTGCGAAGCCAGGTCGAGGGCTTCGCCGAGGAGGGAGTCGGCCTCGGCGGGACGCTCCTGCCGCCTCGCGATGGAGGAGAGCCCCAGCAGGACCGTGATCCGTCCGGCATGTCCGTCCGGATAGAGCCCCCTGTTGAGGCGCAGTGCCTCCTCGTAGGTGCGCGTGGCCTCGTCCAGCCGTTGGGTGTTGGTGAGCAGCCCGCCGAGCGCCACGAGCGAGCCGACGACCGACGGGTGCTCGTCGCCGTGGAGGGACCGGCTCATGGCGAGCGCCTCGCGCATGTACCGCTCCGCGTCCGGCATCCGCTGCTTGCCGCGCAGATACTGACCCGTCTGGAGCAGACGGTCCGCCTGCGCCGTGCTGGGAGCGGTGGGGAGCACGTCCTGCATCGCCATCCATCGTTCGAACAGCGTGTCGCCGCGCGCCCGGTCCGCCGTCATGTGGAGGACCGAGGCCAGCTCGAACATGCTCTCCGCGACGGCGGGATGTTCCTCGCCGTATCGGGCGCGACGGATCCGCAGCGCCTCCTCGAGGCGAGCGCGCGCGGCGTCCGCTTCGCCGGCATCGGACAGCGCCTTGCCCAGGAGCAGGGCCGTGGTGGCGAGATCCGCTCCTCCGCCCGCCCGTTCCCGCTGGAGCTCGAGCGCGCGTTCCAGCAGGGGACGAGCCGGCTCGTGAAGGCCGAGCTGGAGGTACACCTGCCCGACGGTGGTCAGCATCCTCGCCTGGACGTCCGGTTGATCGACCAGCCGGCGCTCGATGCGTTCGGCCCCCCGATCCAGCAGCTCGCGGGCCGTCACCTCGTCCCCGCCCGACACCGACGGATCGGCCGTCTGGAAGAGATCGATCATGAAGGCGGTGACCGCCTCCGCCGCGTCGCGCTCGCGCGCCGCCGCGTCGGCCTGCCAGAGGGCGGCCACCATCCCCGTCGCGAGCGCCGCGACGACCAGAGCCGCCGCGGCCACCCCGACGCGATGGCGCCCCACGAATTTCGTCAGGCGGTAGTTGACCGAGTCCCGACGGGCCAGGATCGGCAGGCCGTCCAGGTGCCGGTCGATGTCCTGGACGAGCGCTTCCGCGGATGCGTAGCGTCGCTCGGGCTCCTTGCGCAGCGCGGTGAGGCAGATCGTGTCGAGGTCGCCGGCCAGGCGGCGCCGAAGACGCGCCGGGTGGGTTCCGCGCGCCTCTGCGACGTTGGCCGGCGACACGCCCGACGCCTCGGGCGTGTCGGCGAGGGCGGCGCTCGGCCGGTCCGGCACCCGCTCGACGATCTCCCTGTGGAGGGATCCGGGCGATCCGTCCGTCGGGCCGTGGGCGCGACGACCCGAGAGGAGCTCGTACAGCACCAGACCCAGGGCGTACACGTCCGTCGCCGTCGTCACGGGGGCCCCCCGGACCTGTTCCGGCGCCGACCACGCGGGCGTGAGCACCCGCGCGGCGGTCTGCGTGATGTCGGCGGATGTGGAGTCGTCGAGCAGCGTCGCGATCCCGAAGTCCAGGAGCTTCACGGCTCCGTCGTTCGACACCAGGATGTTGCTCGGCTTGAGGTCGCGGTGGACCACCAGACTCCCGTGCGCGTGCTGCACGGCCCGGCCGACCTCCCGGAACAGCTCCAGTCGGGCATCGACCCCGAGCCGGCGCTCGTCGCAGAACCGGTCGATCGGCATGCCGTCCACGTACTCCATCGCGAACCAGGGCAGGCCGCCGTCGGTCACGCCGCCGTCGTGGATGCGGGCGATGCCCGGATGTTGAAGCCGCGCCAGGATCTGACGCTCCCGCAGGAAGCGCCGGCGCGCGGTGTCGCCGTCCATGCCCCGGCGGATGAGCTTGAGGGCCACGGACTGCTCGAACTGGCCGTCGTCGCGTCGAGCCAGGTACACGACCCCCATGCCACCACGGCCGATCTCGCGGACGATCCGGTACGGGCCGATGCGCTCGTCCACGACCTGGGCGGGGGGCTCGGCTCCCGGCAGGCCGGCGCGCCGCGCCAGCTCGGCGAAGTACGTGTCGGCTCCCTCGTCGGCGGCCAGGAGCGCCTCCACGCGAGCGCGCAGCTCCGTATCGCCTGCACACGACTCCGAGAGGAAGTCCGCCCGCTCGGAGGGCTCGAGCTCGAGCGCCCCCTCGAACAGGCGCTGGATCCGGAGCGTCCGGTCGTCGGACATCAGCCGCTCGACCGGCCGGGATCGAGGGCGTCTCGGAGGATGGCCCTCGCGACGCGCCAGTCGCGCTTGACGGTCGCCTCCGAGATGCCCAGCGCCGCGGCGGTCTCGGTCACGCACAACCCCGCGAAGAAGCGGCATTCGACGACGCGCGCCTGCCGTTCGTTGGCGGCCTCCAGGCGGGCCAGGGCGTCGTCGAGCGCCAGCAGCTCGGTCGCGCTCTCGGGCGGAACCGGGTTGACCGCCCCGGCCACCTCCTCCAGCTCGACGCGCTCCGCTCCACCGCCCCGCTTCGCCGCCTGCCTCCGCCGCGCATAGTCCGTCAGGATGTGCCGCATGGCCTTCGCCGCCAGCGCGAAGAAGTGGCTCCGCTCGCTCCAGCCGACGCGGTCCTGCCGGACCAGCTTCAGGTACGCCTCGTGGACGAGCGCCGTGGTGTTGAGGGTGTAGTCGCCCCGCCACTCGCGACGCTGCGCCCGGGCGAGCCGCCGCAGCTCGTCGTACAGCACAGGAAAGAGGGCGTCGATGGCGGCCCGGTCGCCGTCGCGGACCGACTCGAGCATCGTCGTGATGTCGTCGGGCGAAGCCATCTGGTCCGGAGGGTGGGGTGGGGGATCCGTGGGCCCCGGGCAGGTCGCGTGAGCCCTGATCCGAAGATTCTGCGTGTGTGAGGGTGAAGGCCAGCCTCGCGGGCCTGGCCAATCATCTCACCGTCGCGCCGCGGAGGGGCCGCTCCCTGCGGGAAGCCGCGGGGGCGACCCGCC
>JASFUL010000377.1:0-5957 GCA_050050315.1 Gemmatimonadota bacterium | reverse complement strand
GCCCAGTGCGAGAGGTGGACGATCAGGCCACGCCCCGCCGGTGCCATCAGCCGGGCCGCGCCCTGGCTCGTGGTGTACGCGGCCCGCACCCCGGCCTCCATCATGGCGTCCCATCGCCACGTGGGCTGCCGCCAGAACGGACGAGGCCAGGTGAACTCGCCGTCCTCGACCATCCGCTCGTATCCGCCCCACACCGAGTTGACGAGGACGTCCAGGCGCCCGGCCTCCCCCTCGACGACCTCGAACAGCGCGGCCACCTCCGACGGGACGGTGTGGTCGCAACGGACGCGACGCACGGCGTCCGGCAGCTTCGCACCTTCGATGGAGCGGCCGGTGCCGTAGACCCGCCACCCCCGACGGCTCAGCTCGGAGGCGACGCCCCGACCCACACCACGACTCGCCCCCGCCACCAGCGCCACTCCCGCCCCAGCGTCCATCGCCGCCTCCTCGCCAGTCGATCTTCTTCACCCGAAGATATACCGAAAAAGAGTGGGGTGGGCGCACCGGATCGCACAAGCCCCCGTTCCCGGGGCGTGGGGCTCACCGGCCTCCCCGCTCCGCGATCGCCTCCATCGCCGCCCGGTTGACCCAGCTCCGATCGTGGAAGCGCTCGCCCCACTCCAGCGGCGTCACCTGGCGATACTCGTGCCACGACTCGTCGGCCACGAACCGGAGCCGCTTGCGGAGGGAGGCCACCGCGTTGGGATCCGCTCCCCGGTCGAGGAGCAGCCGGGCGACCCGGTCGTCCCGCCGCAGACCGACGCGCCAGGGTTGGGACACGACGCACCCGAAGAGAGCCGTGTGTCCTCCGAAGCCGTCCTGGTCGACCGCGGAGGGCCGGTCCGGGTCGGCGCCCCGGTCCAGGAGCCACTCCAGGATGTGGATCTCGTCGAAGTCCACGCACAGGTGGAGGAGCGTCCCGCCTGCGAGCGGGGTACCGTGCAGCGCCAACGTCTCGTCGGCGTGGCACCCCAGCTCCGGCGGGTAGATGTCCCGGTGGGGGAAGGTCCGCGCCAGGAGGTCCGGGTCACGCCGCAGATGGGCCTCGAGCAGATCGAGGCGCCCCCTGTGGACCGCCATCGGGGGGGTGTCGGGAAGGTCGACCCCGTGTTGCGCGAACAGCTCCAGGCACCGGTGCTTCCCCCGGGGGTTCCGGCAGTACGTCTCCAGGACCATCGCCACCGGGGCCAGGCGCGATCCCCTGCCGTCGCCGATCTCCGCTCCGAGTTCGAGGAGGAAGGCCATGCCCTCCCCGTTCTGGGTCTCGGCGGGTCCCATGACCGCGTCGGGAGCCGGGCGCGCGCCCATCCGGTGCAGCATTCGCGCGGTGCCGATCCGCCCCTGAAGGCACGCCCGGTCGAAGGCGTGCTGGAGGTCTTCCGCCCCCAGCTCCCGCAGCATCCGGACGATCCGGTCCCTCCCCAGGTTCGCCGCGTAGGACATGGGAGGGCCCCAGCTTCCCGCCACGCCCCGGGCGTCTTCGTGGAGGAGGCGGGGCTGCCGCAGCACGAGGTCCCGGACCGCGTCGGGATCGTCGCGCCAGATGGCGTCGATCAGGCGGCAGGCTGCCTTGAGCCGGGGCCAGCTCGAGACTCCGTAGGAGCGGGCCAGCGCCCGCTGTGCGTCGGCGAGCTTCGCCCCGGCGGGGTCGACGGATCGCCGGTGGTGCCGGCGGAGCGCGTCGACGGCGGAGGCGTTCCCGGCCCGGGCCGCGCGCAGGAGCTCCTTCGCCTGGCGCCGGAGCTGGTCCAGGTCGGGTCGAACGGGAAGGTGACGGTCGGCCATGGGAAGACCTCCTTCGTGGCGACGCCCGGTGTCCGCCTGTTTCCGGGCACGAGAGGAGGTACGTCCGTGCCGTGCGCCTGTCATGCCGTCGGGGGGACTCGGTCCTTTCCGCGGACGGGAGGCGTCCCGACGACGCCCGCACGGGACCATAACGGACGGAGGCGACGACGGCCACGCCCCGGCCTCTCGTTCGGGCGACGTCACCCTCGCCGGGACTTCCCCCGTGGGAGGATGGCGTACATATAGGTGACTCCGCGGGGCCGGGCCGCCGTCACGTCCCGGACGTCGCTCGGACTTCCGATTCGCACACCGTCACGGGAGTGAACTGCATGGACATCGGCATCCTCGGGTCCGGCGTCGTCGGACAGACGCTGGGGGCCGCCCTCGCCCGGATGGGCCACGACGTCACGATCGGCACCCGCAGCCCGGAGAACCTCGGTGGGAAGCGCGGTCTCGGCGAGACCTCCCTGGCCGAATGGCTGGAGCGGTCCGAAGGGAACGGATCCGTGGGCAGCTTCGAGGAGGCGGCGACCCACGGCGAGGTGGTGATCAACGCGACCGCGGGAGCGGGGTCCCTCGACGCGCTCCGGATGGCGGGAGGTGCGAACCTCGCGGGGAAGATCCTGATCGACGCGTCCAACCCACTGGACTTCTCGCAGGGCATGCCGCCCACGCTGACCGTCTGCAACGAAACGTCGCTGGGAGAGCAGATCCAGGCCGGGTTCCCGGAGGTCCGGGTGGTGAAGGCGCTCAACACGGTCACCGCCGCCCTCATGGTGGATCCCGCGGCCGTAGGGGGGGGCGAGCACCACCTCCCGGTGTGCGGCGACGACGCCGACGCGAAGCGGCGGGTGTCCGGTTGGCTACGCGACTGGTTCGGGTGGGAGCACGTCATCGACCTGGGACCGATCTCGAGCGCCCGCGGCACCGAGATGTACCTGCCGCTCTGGCTGCGGCTCTGGGGCGCGCTGGACACGGCGATGTTCAACTTCCGGATCGTGACCTGACGTCAGCCGCCCTCCGGGGAAGGATCCGAATCGGAGGAGCCCAGCAGTGCCAGCGCCCGCCCGGCGACGTGATCCATCTGCTCCCGGCGGGCCCTGGCCCAGCGCGGCAGCGGGAGGACCGAGCTGCCGAGGAGCCCGGCCCCGATGGCGCCGAGGACGAGAGGCGCGAAGAAGGCCTCGCCGGTCGCCCCACCGGCGAGGACGCTGGCCACGAGCACGATCAGCGCGAGCCCCAGCATGCCGAGCCCCATCCGGCTCATGATCAGAGCTTGCTCCCTCCAGGTCCCGAGGCGCAGCCGGTGGCCGTCCTCGGTGGGCTCGACGAGGGCGTGCAGGTTCCCGTTCCACCACTCCCGGCTCCCCCCGTGCACGGCGACCTTGCCCCGGGCCCGGAACGTCTGGCGCAGCTCGGCGACCATCATCTCCCACTCGCGGTCCGTGGGGGCTCGGGGCAGCTCGACGCTGCGTCCCACCGCGAGGGGCGCTCCGAGCAGGGTCCGGCTCGGACCGGCCACCCCCCGGACCTCGAGGGCCCGGGCCGCGTCGGCGATCCGCTCCCGGGAGATCCCCACCTCGGTCCCGATGGCCTGCAGCTCCGAGAGGGTCAGACCGCCGTCGGACGGGAGCGCGCCCCGGCGCTCCGGGCCCTCCTGCTCCTGGGAGGCCGCCTCGAAGATGGCCCTGACCTCCTCCTCGCCGTATCGACGCTCGTCCGTCACGATCCCCCTCGACAATCGATGTGCACGTCCGTCGACCCACCCGGTCCCGGAAAGCACCTCCTGCCCGCGAACGTAACCCAAACGTGTCGCGGGGGCCCGGCGGCGGCAATCCGGCGTGGCCGGCGCACCCTGCTCAACGCGCCGCACCGGAGACGGTCGCGTGGCGGGGCTCGGGCCCGCGAGCGTAACCCTCCCTCCTGCACCGTCGGCGCCGGGACCGGCGATGGCCGCACACGTATGCCGAGGCTTCAGTTCCGCACCGACCCGTAGCCCCCTGGCGGGCACAACCGTGGGCCTGATCGCCCTGGTGCTCGCCGCGTGCGGATCCGGCGATGCTCCGGTGGCCGGAGAGCCGGGCGACCCCCTCCCCGGACTCCGGGAGCCGGAGATGGAGGACTTCCGCGCCGGTGCCGCCCTCTTCAACCGGGTCTTCTCCCCCGAGGAGGGAGTGGGTCCCCTGTTCAACGAGAACCAGTGCTCGGCGTGCCACACCTCTCCGGCCCCCGGCGGCACGACCGGCTTCGAGCGTGTCGTCAAGGCCACCCGCTTCGAGGCGCCGGGCACGTGCGACCTTCTGGCCCACGAGGGAGGGGAGAACGTCCGGACGCAGTCCACCCCCGGTCTACGGGCTCTCGGGATCGAGCGGGAGCGCATTCCCCCCAGCGCCACGGAGATCGGACGGTTCACGACGCCCTTCCTGTTCGGCCTGGGCCTCGTGGAGGCGATCCCCGACGAGACCATCCTCGCCCGGGAGGACCCGGACGACGCCGACGGCGACGGGATCTCCGGGCGGGCCGGTCGCACGGCCGACGGTCGACTCGGCCGATTCGGTCGCAAGGCCGAGCTCGCCACCATCCCGGAGTTCAACGACACGGCGCTCGGGTTCGAGATGGGGCTCACCACGCCGTCGCGGCCGGAGGAGGTGGGGCTGGACGGGCAACCCATCCCCCCCGGCGCGGACCCGGCGCCCGACCCGGAGGTGGACGAGCGGTCCACGGAGCTCCTCGCCGCGTTCGTCCGCTTCCTGGCCCCCCCGCGGCCGAGCCCGGCGCGCTCCCCGGCGCACGGGGACACGCTCGCCGCCGGTGCGGGCCTCTTCGAGGCGATCGGGTGCGCGGACTGCCACGTCCCCGCCATGCGGACCGGACGAAGCGCCATCCCGGCGATGGACCGCAAGACCGTCGCCCTGTACTCGGACCTCCTTCTGCACGACCTCGGGCCCGGTCTCGCCGGCGTGTGCGGCGTCGGCGCGACGCCTTCGGAGACGCGCACGGAGATGCTCATGGGCCTGGGCCATCGCGACATCTTCCTCCACGACGGCCGGGCTACGACCCTGGAGGACGCGATCCTCGCCCACGGGGGTGAGGCGCAACACGCCCGCGACGCCTTCGCCGCGCTGCCGTGGCTCCGCCAGCAGTATGTGATCTGGTTCCTCGAGTCGCTGTGACCCTCAGCGCCGGAGCGGTCCGATGCGCCGACCGTTCGCCGAGTCGCGGATGAGCGTGGCGAGGCGCCTGCGACGGGTCGCCTCGCGCTTGGCCGTCACGACCCAGGCCGTCGCCGTCCGGCGGTAGGACGGCGACTCGGACCGCCAGAACGCCCACGCCGCCTCGTGCGCCCGGAATTCCGCTTCGAACTCCTCGCCGAGCTCGGCGTCCTCCCGCACGGCCGAGCTACGCCGGGTCTCCTCCAGGTCCGCGGCCGCGAAGGCCCGCAGGCCCGGAGGCTCCATGCGCCCGTCTTCGATGAGGGCCCGGGCCCGTCGGACGTTTCGCGGGCTCCACCGGCTCCCTTCCCGTCGCGGCGTGACCCGGATGGCCCAGCGCTCGTCGTCCAGGGAGCGGCGGAGGCCGTCGATCCAGCCGAAGCAGATCAGCTCATCCACGAGCTGGGACCACGTGACGCTCGGGCGGCCGGTGCCCTTCCTGTGGAGACCGATCCAACATTCGTCCCGGGTGGCGTGGTTGCGGCGCAGCCAGGCGCGCAGCTCCTCGGCGTCGGCGAAGAACTCGGGGTCCACGGCGAGCGCTCCTAACGCGCACGCGGGATCCAGAGGAGCGCCACCTCCAGCACGGAGATGTCGTCCTTCTCCAGACCGATCTCGACCGTCTCGATCTCCCCCGCCTTCTCGCGCCACTCCCCCACGATCTGCCGGATCTCGTCCGCCAGCTCCTCCTCGAGCTCCCGGATCTCGCCCTCCTTGTCCAGGGCCCGGTCGGACGCCGTGCGCAGCCGCTCCCGGGCCCTCCGCGTGGTGGCGTGCCGGGAGGCGACGCCGGAGAGGGATCGCGCCCCGGCCCTCCCGCCCAGGAAGAGCGATAGCACCTTGCCGGCCCCCGCCACCAGCTCCTGCTGCTGGCGCGACGTGAGGTCGACCTCGAGCTCCCGGACCCTGCGCTCCGCCTTTCTCAAGGCGTCCCGCACCGAGTCGATCCTCCTGGCGTAC
>JASFUL010000376.1:0-5981 GCA_050050315.1 Gemmatimonadota bacterium | reverse complement strand
ACCGTGACGGTGGTACCGCCGGGCCTCGGCTTCGTCGACCCGGGGGCCTTCGCTCCCATGGCGCTCGCGGGGGCGGTCGCTTTCCCGCTCTTCCTGTGGCTGCTCGGGCCCCGGCTCCGGCGACCTCTGGTCGTGTGGGCGCTGATGCTCTACCTGCTGGCGCTGCTTCCCCAGCTCGGCACCGACGCGGGTGAGAGGCTGCTCTACCTGCCCTACCTCTTCGTGTCGGTGAGCCTGGCCCTCACCGTCCTCGACGTGAAGGCGGTGTCGCGACTCTTCGGCGAGATCCCGCGCCGCGTCGGCCGCTGGCGGCGCCTCGGGGGATGGTACGTCGCCGTCGGCGTCGGGGGCGCCGGCCTCGTTCTCTCGGCCATCCTCCCCTTTCCCTACATCGAGTGGGCCCGGCCGGCCCTCCGGGATCCGCCCACCGCGGCCCGCCACGTGCGCGACCGCCACCGGAGGGTCGTGTTCCTCACGACCCGGGACTTCTTC
This sequence comes from Gemmatimonadota bacterium, assembly GCA_050050315.1. GTDB lineage: Bacteria > Gemmatimonadota > Gemmatimonadetes > Longimicrobiales > Gaopeijiaceae > JASFUL01. Next base: position 5,489 of record JASFUL010000376.1, on the reverse strand, counting down.
GACCTGATCACGGTCCCCACGCTGGTCGAGCAGGAGGTCGGCCGGGACGTGGACGTGCGGATCCTCTCGGCCGTCCACGCTCGTACCATGGTAGAACGCGTCGGCGAGGCGAGCTTCGTCCTGACGGTCGACCGGCGGGGATGGCTCACCAGCTTCCTGGCCGGGGCCTTTCGGCGCGATCCCCGCGTCGAGGTCGGCCGGACCTACGCCGGCGACCTCTTCAACGTCACCGTCCTCCAGGTCACGGAAGATGAAACCGACGTGCTCGCGGCCCGGGTCGACATGCACGTTCCGCTGGACGATCCGGCCACGCTCTTCATGCGATGGAATGGCTCGGCGTACGAGCCGGTCGGTCTGGATACCCTCGAGGTCGGCCGGTCCGAGGAGCTCAGGGGGCCCCCGGAGCGGGCGGACCGAGCGATCACGCGGGAGCCCTCCGCCCGGAGTGCCCGTGCCGGACCGGAGCGTCGGAACGGCCGGATCGCGTCAGTCCGTCGGCCCGCCGAGAGCGGGGTGCCGCCACACCGCCAGCAGCCCGAGCAGGCCGAGGTAGATCATGGCCGACGGCGCCAGGGCGGGCGTGGCCCCGTGAATGGACTCCCAGAAGAGCCGGGAGCCGTGGAGCCCGGGATCCATCTCGAGCTCGAACTCCTCGTTGCCCCGGAAGTGGAAGTAGACGCCCAGGCATCCGATCACCACGAAGGCGGCCATGACGGCGCGCAGGACGAGGAGGGTCGACCGGCGGGGCCGGACCACGGCGGCCAGCGCGCTCACGAGGCCCACGGCCAGGCCCCCCAGGGGGATCCACTGTCGGGGCTCTTCGTAATGCTCGAGCAGCACCAGCTCCGCGGCCACGCCCAGCATCGCCAGCACCAGGAGCCCCAGCAGCGCGGAGCGGAGGCGCGCAGACCCGTGCTCCACGTCGGGAAGCGTCAGCGGATGGTCACGTACCGCTCGAGGCGGGCGACCTCCTCGTCGTCCACGTACTTGCCGATCTCGCGGCGGAACTCCGCCAAGGCCTGATACGGGCGGTACTCCTCGAACTCGTGGAGCATGCGCTCGCCGACGCCGGGGATGAGGAGGATCTCCTCCGGGAGGGCCGAGTTGAGGTCGAGGGGCTTCCAGAGATGACGGTAGACCTCTTCCCGGGCCGGCTCGTCCAGGGAAGCGGCAAGCACCGCGTCCACGGCGAGCATGTCGTCATAGGGGCGATTCGCGATGATGGCGTCCGCCAGCTCATCGTCGATCCCGGCCACGCCCACCATCTCCTCGCGGCTGGCCGTCCCGGGGTCGATCAGGGCCTCCGTCGCCTCGTCCGCTGCCATGGCCTCGCCGGCAGCCGGCTCGGCGGCGGCCTCCGCGGCGGGGCTCTCGGGGGGCTCGGACTCCGCCGCCTCCTCGCCGGAGCACGCCGCCAGGGGCAGGAGCGCGCAGGCGATCAGCACGCCGGGGCGGGGGGTGGCTCTCCTCATCGTTCCATCTCCTTTCTCCAGTGGGCGTCGGGTCCGCGCCATTCCCGGTCCGGACGGCGCGAGCCCCGGACGTTGAGACCCGGTGACCCCTTCCGTCAACCGTCCAGGTGTCGTATTCCATGGAGGAAGCCCGTCGACGGGGACGCCCCTCGACCCGACGGCGTCTCCTCACCCCGGCCCCCGATCCGGAGCGATCATGCGCACCGCCCTCGCCGTCGCCACACTCCTCCTCTCGGGCTCGCCCTGTGCCGCGCAGTCCTCCGACGCCGCGCCGGGCGCGGAGGCCGTGGCCTGGCTCGCCGGCTGCTGGTCGGCCGCTTCCGCCGGGGGCGTCGACGAGGAGGTATGGATGCAACCGGCAGGCGGGGTCATGGTCGGGATGGCCCGGTCCGTGCGGGACGGGACCGTCCGCGGATGGGAGTTCCTGCTGCTCCATCGACTGGGCGGGGAGCTCACGTACTCGGCCCAACCCTCGGGCCAGGCCCTCGCCCACTTCAGGGCTTCACGGGTCGAGCCGGACCGTGTCACGTTCGTGAACCCGGAGCACGACTTCCCGCAGGCCCTCGAGTATCTCCGCACCGGACCGGACTCGCTGACCGCCCGCGTGTACGGACGGCTCGCCGACGGGACGGTCGACGGCGCGGAGCCGGACTTCGTCCTGCGATACGGCAGGGGGCCAGGGTGCTGAGAGAAGGACGGTCCGTCCCCTGGGCGCCCTCTGCAGCGCGAAAGAAGGCGAGGGCCCCGGCAAACCCCTCGGGGGGGCGACAATGAACGAGCGCGCGAGCAGGACGGTGGGTCGCGTCACTCTCGAGTGCGTGGTGGGCGACATTACGCGCCAGGAGGACATGGACGCCGTCGTGAATGCGGCCAACGCCCAGCTCCGGACGGGGGGCGGCGTGGCGGGGGCCATCCACCGGGCCGCGGGAGCCGGTCTCGCGGCGGAAGCGCGTCCCCTGGCCCCCATCGCACCGGGTGAGGCGGTCGTGACCTCGGGGCACGACCTGCCCAACCGGTGGGTGATCCACTGCCTGGGACCCGTGTACGGGCGGGACCGCCCGGAGGACGAGCTGCTCGCTTCGTGCTACGCCGAGGCGCTGGCCCGAGCCGGGGAGCGGGAGATGGAGTCGGTGGCGTTCCCCGCCATCTCGACCGGCGCGTTCGGCTACCCCATGGACGAGGCGGCGCGGATCGCCATGGGCACCGTGGTGGAGCGAGCGCCCGAGCACGAGTCCCTGCGGCGGATCCGCTTCGTCTTGTTCGACGAGCCGGCCTGGGCGGCCCACGCGAAGGCGCTCGAGCGGGCGGTCCCGAAGCAGGGCTGATCGCGACGCGCCGACGAGGCGGTGGAGGGCTCCGCCCGGAACCACCGGAGCCAAGGCGAGGAGGAAGGCATGCTCGACGACCTGCAGATCGACGCGGACCGCTCGGTGCTCCTGATCGTGGACGTCCAGCCCGACTTCCTCCCGGGCGGCGCCCTGGCGGTGGATGACGGAGACCGGATCCTCGAGCCCGTCCGTCGCCTCATGCGGGACGGCCCCTTCCGCCTCCAGGTGGCGACCCAGGACTGGCACCCGCCCGGCCACGTCTCGTTCGCGAGTCGGCACGAGGGACGCGAGCCCCTGGACGTGATCGAGCTGTACGCACACGACCAGGTCCTGTGGCCGGACCACTGCGTCCAGGGCACCGACGGCGCCCGGCTCCACCCCGATCTCCCCTGGGAACGCGTCTCGGCCGTGATCCGGAAGGGGACCGACCCGGAAAGCGACTCCTACTCGGGGTTCCGGAACAACTGGGATCCGAAGGGGGAGCGTCCGCCCACGGGACTCGGGGGATACCTGCGGGAGCGAGGGGTCGAGTCCGTGTACCTGTGCGGGCTGGCACGGGACTACTGCGTCCGGTGGTCGGCCGAGGACGCCGCGGCGGCCGGCTTCGAGACGTTCTTCCTCTGGGACCTGACTCGATCCGTCGATCCGTCGGGCGACGAAGAGCTACGTAAAACTCTGCGCAATCAAGGGATAGGCGTCCTCACATAAAGCGCGTTCACGGTGGCGCGGCGGCCCCGCTCCTTCTCGACGACCACCGTCTCGCTCTCGACCTCGGGAACAAGGCCGTGGGATCCGAACGCCCGGTCCAGCTCGTCGGCGTGGAAGAGGACCGCCGTGCGGCCTCCCGGCATGCCCCGGAAGACATGCGGCCGGTCGTCCACCGCCGTCACCCCCTCGCCCGTGAGGTCGACCTCGGGGGTGAAGTGGGCCACCAGGCATCGCCCCCCGGGGCGGAGCACCCGGGCCGTCTCGCCCACCGCCCGGTCCCACTCCTCCAGGTCCCGGGCGTTCTGGTAGATCCCGAGGCCCACCACCAGGTCGAACGTCCCCGTTTCCCAGGCGGACAGGTCGTCCATGGTGGCGAGCCGGACCCTCCGCTCGGCCTCCTGCCGGCCCACGACGGGCGCCAGCCGCCGTCGGGTCTCGTCGACCATGCCCTCCGATGCGTCCAGGGCGTGGACGTCCGCCCCGTGGCGGGCGAGAAAGACCGTGTTGCGTCCCCCGGCGCAGCCGACGTCGAGGGCGCGCAGGCTCCCGGGGTCGTCCAACTCTTCGACCATGGCCCGCAGACGGTGATCCGGCTCCCGCTCGCCGAAGCGGCGGACGACGTCGGGATCCTCCCAGTGGTCGTCGAGTCGTGTCATGCCCCCTCCCGTTCGCGTCGCAACTTCCGCCTGCCACCGTCGAGCCGGTGCCGGTCCGGCGGCCCTTCCCGTGCAGACCTCGTCACGGCCGTGCTCCCGGTTCACTCCGGGGGCCCCATCGTGACGGCCTACAAGCCGCGTGCCGGATGGACCCCGTCGCGTCGGGAGGACGTGTGTGGGGGGCACGTTCCGTGAAGGACGCCGCTGGCCGGTACCGTGCACTCTGCTGCGTTCCAGTGCAACGCAGACGGCCTTCCGGGCGCCCGGTACGAGCGCAGGTCCGCCCCGTCCGGGCGGGTTCGAAACGCCCTATCCTCCGGTCTCGTAACGACTTCGCCAGACGTCGCCCTGGAGTCGTGTTGCACCGCCCACCGGCACGGCCCTAGCTTTGCATTCGTCCTGACAAAGGCAAACCGTCGGTAACGACGGGGCGCAAAGCCACGGGATCCCCGCAGGACAGGGACCGCCCGGCCGCCTGGACCCCGAGTCCGCACCCGCCGTCAACCCCTTCGCGGGCTGCCGCCGGGTGGTCGAGCGCTCCCTTTCCCGGGGGCACGGACGGGTCGACGCAGTCGCGTGGCTGGGTGCTCCGGGGGAGGCTGGGTGCTCTCGTTCTTCCTGATCATCCTGTGGATCGGTGTGGCGGGCTCCGCCACGCTCTGGGGCATGGAGTACTACGTCCTGTCGCTGGAGGAGAGAGCGTTCTCCCCCCTCGCCGCGCTGTTCTCGCCCACGGGGCTGATCGGTCACGGATACGGCGTGATCGGCACCCTGATGCTCGCGGTGGGCGTCGTGGGATACTCGATCCGAAAGCGCCTGAAGGTGCTTTCCCGGGTCGGGACGCTCCGCAGCTGGCTCCAGGTGCACATCTTTCTCTGCACCCTGGGGCCGTTCCTCGTGCTGCTACATAACACGTTCAAGTTCGGCGGGCTCGTGTCCGTCGCCTTCTGGAGCATGACGTTGGTCGTGGCCAGCGGTATCTTCGGGCGCTACGTGTACGTCCGCATCCCCAAAACCCTGAACGGCGGCTTCCTGGGCATCCGGGAGGCCCGCGAGCGTGCGGTGGAGCTGGCACGACTCATCCGTGAGCGCTCGGACCTCCCCGAAGGGCGGCTGCTGGCGCTGGTGGGCGATCCCGCTCCCGGCTCCGGCCGGATCGACCGACCTTCGGGGCCTGACGGGCTGCTCGCCGCCCTGGCCACGGCGATCCGCGAGGATCTGAAGGGTCGCTCGCGCAGCAGGGTCGTGAAGAGGACGCTCCGTCGTGAGGGCGTCCCTCCAACCCTTCGTCGCGATCTCGTGCGTCTGGTCCGCGAACGGGACCG
>JASFUL010000375.1:0-6007 GCA_050050315.1 Gemmatimonadota bacterium | reverse complement strand
CGAACGCTGGCTGCGCACCGCTCGAGCGCCGGAGCTCACGGGTGGGGTCACCACGATCGATGCGCGCGGCGGAACACTGCGGTGGCATCGGGTCGGGCCTCGCCCTGGCCGGAGTCCGGGTCCTGGAAGAGCTGCAGCCCGGCGGCATCCCGCGTATCGAGGAGGTCGCGGTGAACGGGACCGTCCTCGCCTTCACCCTGGCCGTGTCCGTGGCGGTCGGGGTCGTCTTCGGCCTGGTTCCGGCCGCGAGCCGCGGGACGAAGCGTCCGACCCGCAACCTGGGCGCGGCGGGTCGCAACCGGTCCGGGGGGAGCCGACGCGTCCGGGACCTCCTGGTGGTGGGGGAGGTGGCGCTCTCCTTCGTGCTGCTCACGGGCGGCGTCCTGCTGGCCCGGTCCTTCCTCGAGCTCCGGAGGGTCGATCCCGGCTTCGAGCCGGAGGGCGTCGCGACCGTCCCGCTCTCCTTCCCGGAGGAGCGCTACGCGAACCCGCAGGAGATCGGCGTCGCGTTGGACGGGATGCTCGAGCGGGTGGCGTCGCTCCCCGGCGTGGCGGGGGTGGGAGCGGCCTCCATCCTCCCCTTCAGCGGCATGGGGGGAGACACGTACGTCTACGCCGAGGACCGGCCACCGGCCCGGATCCGCAACATCGAGAACACGGCCCAGTACCGCCTGGCCACCGAGGGGTACTTCCGGACGCTCGGGATCCCGGTGGAGCAGGGCCGCGCCTTCACGCGAGAGGACGTGCCGGGCTCCGCCGAGGGCGTGGTCCTCAACCGGACGCTCGCGGACGCCCTCTTTCCCGACGGGGATCCCGTGGGGCAGAGGGTCGTGATCGCCCTCGACACCCTGACCGCAGTGCCCGTCATCGGGGTGGTGTCGGACAGCCGGCAGTTCGGGCTCGGGCGTCCCCCCGCGCCCGAGTTCCACCTCTCCGCCCGGCAGGCCGGGGCCCGGAGCCTCCAGCTCGTCGTCCGGGGGCGGGACGGGGCGGCGCCCCCGGCGGACGAGCTCCGACGGGCGGTGTGGGAGGTCGACCCGCGCCAGACGGTTCCCCGGGTCTCGCGCATGGAGAACATGGTCGACGGCAGCCTGGCACCGAGTCGGTTCCAGGCGTCCCTCGTGGGCCTGTTCGCCGCCCTGGCGGTGGCCCTCGCGGCCGTCGGCATCTACGGCGTTCTCGTGCAGGCGGTCAACGACCGGCGGAGGGAGATCGGTGTCCGGATGGCCATGGGCGCCCAGGGGCGGGCCCTTGTCCGCATGGTGGTGGGTCGAGGGCTGAAGATGGGCGTGCTGGGCCTGGCCGTCGGAGCCGTGGGGGCCGTCGTCGCCTCCCGGCTGCTCGAGTCCCTCCTCTTCGGCGTCGCGCCCCGGGATCCGGCGACGTTCGCCCTGACCCCGGTCTTCCTCCTCGGCGTCGTCGTGCTCTCGGCGTGGCTGCCCGCCCGGAGGGCCACCCGCACCGATCCCGTGGAGGTGCTGCGGGAGGAGGTCTGAGCGGAGCCCATCATCTCCTCGCGCCCGCGACCTCCGGCGCCAGGAGGTCGGGACGCAGAACTCCGTCCGGGGCCTCGAACGAGAGCCCCAGGAGGGCGGCCACGAAGGGGGCCACGTCCTCGACGTCCATCCGCGGCAACACGCCGCCTGGACGCACGCCCGCTCCCCAGGCCACGAACCCCGTCAGGATGTCCGGGTGGAGGGTCGGAAGGTAGCCGTGCGTCGCCCGGTGCGTGGCGGACACCGCCGGACCCGTCGCGTGCCCGGTGAGCTCCACTCCCCGCTCGGCGGCGAGGGCGAACGGGACGCGGGGGTCCGCACCGAGGGCGTCGAGCGAGTCCCGCTCGACGATCTGGAAGAGCGCGCGTACGGCGGGATCGACTCCCTCGACCACGCGTCGGGCGGCCCGCGCCGCGGCCTCGTCGGAGGCGTCCGCGAGGTGGAGGAACGCGCTCCCGCCGCTCGGGTGGAACGTCGCGCGCCACGAGCCCCGGTCGGCCCCGGGGCCTCGGAGCCCCGCCTCGACGAGCCAGACGTTCGGGGCGATCCGCGTCGAGGTGTCCACGAAGCCGTGGTCTCCCACGACCACGAAGGCGGTTCGATCGAGGATGCCCGCACGCCGGGCCGCCGCCTGCATGCGCCCCAGCGCCCGGTCGGCGGCCGAAACGGCCTCCACCACCTCCCGGGCTTCCCGACCGTGGTCGTGCTGCTGGTGATCCGGGTCCACGAGGTGCACGGTGAGCAGGGTGGGCCGGTAGCGTCCGATGACGTACTCCGCCATCCGCGTGGTGCGCTCGTCCCACCAGGCGAACGTCTGGGCGTCTTCCGAAGGGCGCCCGCCCGGTCCGTACGCCACCAGACGCCCCGTGGCCTCACGCTCCAGCTCGTCCAGCAACCCCGCCGGCGTGACCGTCGCGGCCACCACCTCCATGCGCGGCACGCGGTCGTCGAGCGACCAGATCTCGGGGACGTTCCAGGTGACCGGAGCCCCGACGCTCACCGGCCAGGAGAGGCTGGCGGTCGTCCTCCCGGCCTCGCGGACCGCATCCCACAGCGTCTCGACCCGGATGGAATCGCTCTCCCAGTACCAACGGCCGGTCGCACCCTCCGGCTCGAAGGGCGAGTTGTAGTAGATGCCGTGGCGCGCCGGAAGGGCGCCCGTGAGGATCGTCGAGTGCGCGGGATACGTCACCGACGGGAAGACGCTTCGCATCCCCCGGGCGCAGGCCCCGAGCTCCCTTCCCCGCTGGAGCGTCGGCGCGGGCCAGGACGCGTCGAGGACGAACTCGGGGCGCAGCCCGTCGATGGATACGAGGACCACGTGGTCGGCCGGCCCCTGCGCGTGCAGGAGCGTCGGGAGCAGAAGGAGGCCGGGTACGGCCGCGAGGGTTCGGTGCATGGGCGCCCAGGGGTTCCGGTCAGGCCCGCGGTGCGCTGTCGGAGTCACCCGGCTCGGCGCTCGAAGGATGGCCGCAGCGCGGGGCGGGATCAAGAACACCCGGCCTTCCCACCCCGCCGTCCTCGCTTGCGCCCCGCTCGTCGAAGGGCGACATGTCGTGGATGCGACGTTCCTTCCTCCCTCTCGCGCCCCTGCTGACCGCCCTCGTCCTGGCCTCGCCCCTGGCCGCCCAGGGGGGCGAGACGGGTCCCGTCGAGGGCCCACCGCCGACCCGCGGCTCCCTCGACGACCCCGAGGCCTACCCGCGGCCGACGGCCCGGGCCAGGCGGGTGGACTCGCCCATCCGGCTCGACGGCCGACTGGACGAAGCCGGCTGGGCCCGGGCCGACGTGTTGGACCACTTCGTCCAGTCCCAGCCCGACCCCGGACGCCTCGCGACCGAAGCCACCGAGGTCCGGGTCGTCTATGACGACGAGGCGCTCTACATCGGTGCGATGCTCTGGGACTCCGATCCCTCGGGGTACGTGGTCCAGAGCCTCGAGCGGGACTTCCCGTCCCTGTCCACCCGCGACGCCGATATCTTCGGCGTCACGCTGGACACGTTCCTCGATCGCAGGAACTCGATCATCGTCCTCGTGAACCCGTACGGCGCGTACCGCGACGGGCAGACGTTCAACGACTCGCGGAACACCGACTTCGGGTTCGACATGCCGCTCGAGGTGAAGACCCTCCGCCTCGACGCCGGGTGGAGCCTGGAGATGCGGATCCCCTGGAGCGCCCTCCGCTACGACGCGGTGCGGGGCGGGCAGGCGTTCGGGATGAACGTCCTCCGCCGGGTGCGCCGGAAGAACGAGGATTCCTACTGGGCGCCTCTCGAGCGGCGGGACCCCGTTCACCGCATGTCGAAGGCGGGGACGCTGACGGGGCTCCGGGACCTCCCCGACGCGGGCGGCCTCCGGGTGAAGCCCTTCGCCGTGGCGGACCGGCTGAGCGGCACGGACCTCGAGGCCGGCGAAGGGGGCAGCGACGCCGACGTGGGGCTCGACCTCAAGTACGGCGTCACGCCCGGCCTCACGCTCGACGCGACGCTGAACACCGACTTCAGCCAGGTGGAGGTGGACCAGGAGCGGGTGAACCTGACCCGGTTCCCGCTGTTCTTCCCCGAGCAGCGGGACTTCTTCGTCGAGAACTCGGGCTCGTTCACCTTCGGCGACCAGACGGAGCGGGGGTACCGCATGGGCGCCCGGCTCTCGGACTTCACGCTGTTCAATTCGCGCAGGATCGGGCTCGACGACGGTCGGCCGGTGCCGATCCTGGGGGGAGCGAGGCTGAGTGGTCGGCTCGGCCCCTGGGAGGTGGGCCTCCTCGACATGCGCACGCGTGTCCTCGGAGACCTGCCCGCGGAGAACTTCGGCGTCGTGCGCGTCCGTCGCGAGGTGGCGGCGGTCGCCGACGTGGGCGCCATGTTCATCGACCGCTCGCCCGTGGGCTCGTCGCCGGGGAACCGGTCGTGGGGGGTGGACGCCAACGCCACCCTGCTGGGGGGCCTGAGGATCAACTCGTACGTCGCGGGCTCCAGCGCGGACGGCGACGGGGACCCGCGGGCCTGGCGGCTCAGCGCGGCGTGGCGCGACGCGCGCTGGAACGTCTCGGCCCTCTACCGCCGCATCGGCGACGCGTTCGATCCCGGCGTCGGCTTCGTGCGTCGGCGGGACGTGGAGCACCTGTACGGGACGGTCGGGGTGCATCGGCGTCCGCCCGTGGACTGGATCCAGGAGGTGGCGCCGTACGTCGAGTTCCACCGCTTCACCGACCTCGCGGGCACCCTGGTCACCCGCCGCGCCCGGGGGGGTGCCGACCTCGACTTCACCTCGGGAGGGCGGCTGTCCGCCACCGTGACCCGCCGCTTCGAGCGCGTGGAGGAGCCCTTCGACGCGGGAGGCGGGACCGTGCCGACGGGCACCTTCGACTTCGACGAGGCCGAGATCACCTTCCAGTCGTCGGCCGGACGCCCCTTCTCGGCCCGCGTCACCCTGGGGGCGGGCGGATACTTCAACGGCGACCGCCGTTCGGTGGGGTCGGCGTTCCGCTGGCTCGTGAGCCCACGGATGGCGATCCAGGGCTCGGTGGACTACAACCGCATCGTCCTCCCCGAGGGCGCCTTCAACTCGTCCGTCTACGCCGGGCGCCTGAAGTACGGGTTCTCGACGCGGGTGTTCGCCGCGCTGAACGTCCAGTACAACGACGTTCTCGACCACCTGGTGACGTACGGCCGCTTCAACGTGATCCACGGACCGCTCTCCGACCTCTTCCTGGTGTGGACCGAGCGGAGGAAGCTCGGGCGGGATTCGGGCGTGCTGGAGCGGGCGCTCACCTTGAAGGTCACCCGTCTGCTGACCCTCTGATCGAGGTCGGGGAGTTTTCCCGACGCCTCACCACAGGAGCATCCCGACAGGGCGGTGGAAGCGGTTTCCACTAGTGTAGAACAGGGTGTGTCGGCACCTGGTGAACTCGTCCCGGCGGACCGGCACCCGAACCGCAGCCCGGAGGGCCCCACCATGTCCCGGCTTCTCCTTCTGAGCGCGCTGCTTCTCCTGCCCCTGGGGTGCACCACGAACGCTCCCGGGAGCCGCCTGGCCCCCGCCCCCAGGACCGTGACGCTCGTCGTCGAGAACCAGGCCCCCGAGGACATCGTCGTGGAGCTGAACCGCGGGACCGCCCACATCCCCATCGGCACCGTCCGCTCCCGGGAGAGCCGACGCTTCACCCTGGACCCGGCCATCCTGGGCAGCGGGAGCGATCTCGTGCTCGCCGCCCACATGTGCCTCGGCACCACCGAGCATCGGTCGGTCGAGTTCCACGTGTCTCCCGGGGACCTGGTGGAGTGGGAGGTGGAGGTAGTGCTGGGTCGCTCGGCGCTGACGGTTCGGTAGCCCCGAGCCTCGATCGGGCAGGCCTTCGAGGGGTCGTGCAGCGCGTCTGAGCTACCCACCGACGCGGAACCGGGCGGGGGGCGTCGAGCCCTTCCGCCCGCTCGCCTTCAGGCCGGCTGGCACCTGCGGATCGCCATGCAACCTTCCCGCCCCGGCGCGCACCAAGGGACGGCGATGAC
>JASFUL010000374.1:0-6013 GCA_050050315.1 Gemmatimonadota bacterium | reverse complement strand
GGAGCTCCGTGCCCCGGAGACCTTCTCCTTCCTGCGCTACGGTGAGGACACGGGCTCGGTGACCCGGGACGGCGACGAGCTCGTGGTCGATCCCGACGGCCCGGGCCCCGCCGCTCCCTTCCGCGTGGAGGACGAGGACTTCACGCGGCGGAGCCTCCGGGGCAACGCCGTCCTCCGCTGGGAGTGGCGCCCGGGCTCCACCCTCTACCTGGTCTGGCAGCAGTCCCGCTCGAGCTCCGACCGCTTCGATTCCATCGACTTCCGACGGGACGCCCGGGCCCTCTTCGACGCTCCCTCCGACAACGTCTTCCTCCTGAAGGTGAGCTACTGGATCAGCCCCTGACGGGCCGCGGACGAACGGGACGATGGGCCGTCCGACGGCCTCCCCCGCGCGTGCCGTGTCATATGGAACCCGGACCCACGTCACTCACCGCGTGACACGAGGACCTGGTCGCGTGGCGCTCCCGGCGGGGCGGACGGAGAGACCGTCCGGCCGTCGCGGGCCCTCCCGGGCTCGCAGGACACGGGAGCCACGCCACGCGGACGGCGCGAGAGGAGGAGGACCATGTCACGGATCGGCGCGGTACGGTCCGTTGCGGCGGCGTCGCTGGCTGCGGCCGTGATCGGATGCCAGGACACGACGACGGGACCGGAGGCGGTCGACGTCTTCGACACCCGGACGGCCACCGCGGACTTCGAGGCCATGGACGGTGTGCTCGAGTCCTCGGGATGGGCGAGCTTCCTGGCCCTCGCATCGCGGCAGGCGTTCGCGTCGGCCGCCGGCCCCGCCGCCGCCTCGGCGGCGATCGTGGAGGCGGCCGGCCGGCTGACGGGGAAGGCCGACGCCAGGGCCTTCGCGGTGGAGGTGGTGCGGCGAGCCACGAGGACGAGCGGCCCTTCGGCGGCCCCGATCATCTCCGAGGGGAGCCGCGGCACCACGTTCGTGTGGGACGAGGGGGCGGGTCGCTACGTCCCCGACCCGGCCCGCACCGGGGCCCCGCCCACGGGCGTCCGCTTCATCCTCTACGAAGAGTCGGCCGGGCGCCCCGATCCCTCGCGAGAGGTGGGGTACGTCGACCTGATCGACGAGGGGGACGCGAGTCGGGAAGACGTGGTGCTCCGCCTCGTGGGTGTCCATCGGGGGCGGACGGTCGTCGACTACCGGACGCGCGTCGACCGGGTCGGCGCCGGCGGTCGGGTCCGCGTGGACGGGTACCTCCAGAACGACACCGACCGTCTCCGCTTCGACGTCGACGCCCACGCCCACGGAGGCGACCCGGACGCGGTGGACGTGGACTTCGAGATGGGCATCGACGCACGCGATTTCGAGGTCGTGGGATCGGTGAGGGCGAGGGGGGACGACGGGCCGGGCGCCGTCGACGTGTCGGTGCGCCACGGCGACGACTCCCTCCGGGTGACCGTCCAGGACCGGGGTCCCTCCCTCGCCGGGACGTTCTACCTGGACGGGGCGGTGTTCGCGACGGTGAGCGGGGATCCCGACGCGCCCACCTTCGTCAGCGCGGACGGCGATCCCCTGACGACGCTCGAGATCGGCGTCCTCTTCCACATCGTGGGTGTGGTGGAGGTCGTCCTGGGGCTCTTCCAGGGGCTGGTGGCGCCGGTCGCCGGCCTGGTGGCTCTGGGCATCGTGCTGTAGACGGACGAGGGGTGCTGGCGCCGGAGAGCCGGCCGGGCCCCCGTGGCCGGCCGGCTCCCGCGGTGCCGGGTGCCCCCGGGAAGCCTCCCCTTCCGTGGGAGCCACCGTATCTTGGGACAGTGACCGATCCTCGAGCAGGGGGACCCGTGATGCAGACCCGATCCCTGGCCGTCGCGCTCGCGGCGGGCGCGCTGATGCACCTCCCGGCGGCCGGCCTGCTGGCCCAGGTCTCGACGACGAGGGGCTGGAACCTGGGCTTCCACCTCCTCGGGTCGTCGCTCACGGTGGAGGACGAGGAGCTGGACACCGGCGGAGGCGCGGGAATCCAGGTGGCCCTCGGCCTCAATCGGCGCTTCTCCCTCTTCCTCAACCTCGACGGCGCCGTCGTGAACGAGGTCGAGGTCGAAGGCCAGCCCGACGCCTCCGGCGAGTGGGCCATCGGGCACGCGGACCTGGGGGTCCGATTCTACTTCGCCAACTCGCTGAGGCGGTGGATCCCCTACCTGGAGGCCGCCTTCGGATGGCGGGCGGTGGGCGTGGACGGCGTCGAGGTCGCCGGGGAGCCGGTGGACGTGAGCCTGGGCGGGGGCACGTTCACGCTCGGGGGAGGCGTGGCGTACTACTTCCGGGAGAACCTGGCGGTGGATCTCACGGGGAAGCTCAGCTCCGGGGAGTTCACCGACCTGAAGGTCGGGGCCGTCACGGTCGGCGGCTTCGAGATCGACGCCCAGTCAGGCCGGATCGCCCTGGGACTCAGCTGGTGGCCCTGAGCCCCCCTCCCTCAAGCGGTCCAGCTCGGCCTGCTGCTCGGGATCGAGGAGGTTCTTGATCCGGATCAGCGCCTCCAGGTGGGCCTGCTTGATCTCCTTCTCGAGCTCGAGCGCCGAGTTCAGCTGATCGAGGGCGAGGTCGAGGTCGACCCGCGTCCTCTCCAGGGTGCTCGTCAGCCCTTCCATCTCGTCGAGGAGCTCCCACCGCAGGCGGACGACCGTTCCCTGCAGGTCACCGATCAGGTCGCTGATCCGCGCCCGTTGCTCGTCGCTCAGTCCGATGGCCCGCCGGTGCTGCATGATCAGCTCGGGCGGGTAGAGCACCTCCTCGAAGGGCTGGGGCTCCTCGGGCGACTCCTGGGCCGCGGCCCCGGCGGGCCCCCCCAGGAGCCACGCCGCCGCGAGCACCGCGGCGCCGCTCGGCCTCATCGCGCGTCTCCTCATCCTTCCTCGCCCCCTTCCCGTGGAACGTTCACGTCTCCCATCCCGGGCCGAAGCCCCTCGATGGAGGGCACGGTGACCAGCAGGTCCATCCCCGGAACGTCCAGCAGACCGTCGGTGGGCGTCCGCCAGCGTCCGCCGGCCAGCTGATCCGAGTACGACGCCACGAGCGCCTCGAACCGCTCCTCGGGATCGGGGGCGCCCAGGTAGACGGCGGCCAGCGCGGCGGCGGCCAGCGTGACCGCGGCCCTGTACCACCGGCGCGGGCGCCGCGCGAAGACGACTTCCGCGGGCTCCCGCCCCCCTCCCGCCTCCACGCGCCTACGGGCCTCCCCGAAGACGGTCTCGAAGTCCGGCGCCCGGGCCTCCTCCTCCCCCCGGAGCCGCGCGAAGCGCTCCCGCAGCGCCCGCTCGAACCGTGGATCATCCATCCAACGCCTCCCCTTCCAGGAGGACCCTCATCCGTTTCTTGGCCCGGTGGTAGTGCGTGCGCGCCGATCCCACCGACACGCCCATCACCTCGGCGGCCTCGGCGACGGTCAGCCCTTCGTAGAACACGAGGTGCAGCACCTCTCTCTGTCGCTCCGCGAGCGCGTTCATCGCCTGGACGAGGCGGCGGCTCCGCTCGGACCGTGCCGCCCGCTCCAGCGGGCTCTCCTCCAGTGCGTCGGGAGGGTCGGCGGCGAGCTCGACCTGCCCGGCCCGTCGGCGCGCCCGGCGGCGCCACTCCTCCTGGGACACCCGTCGGACGACACCGAAGAGCCACGTTCGAAACGACGAGCGCCCGTCGTAGCGCGCCTCCCCGGAGATCACGCGGACGTACGCGGTCTGCAGCACGTCCTCCGCCAGCGTCTCGTCCCAACGACAGCAGCTCAGGGCCCAGCCGAAGCTCTCCCGATGAAGCGGCTGGAGCGCCTCGGCGAGCTCCCCGGGCGTCATGTCGATCGGCGCCACCCCCGGATCCGGTGATCGGCCCTGTCACGAAGTGAGTGACACTGGACCGTATCTGATATGACACGTTCCCGCCAAACGTCCAGGCGGGGCGGACCGCACGCTCGTGGACTCCGACCTTCGGTGGACCGGGGAGCGCCGCCGGCGAAGACGGTCAGTCACCCGTCGTGTCGCCCCCGGCCCCGGCGGGAGACGCGACGCGACGCCGTGCCCCGTGGCCCCGACGTCCGGTGCCCCGCTCCCACAGCGAGACGGCCACCCAGCCGCACCCGAGCATGGGCACCAGGAAGCAGAGATGCTGGATCAGGGCCAGCCCGAGCGCCGTCTCGGCCGGTACCCCCGCCCACCGGTAGGCGACGAATGCCGCGGCCTCGTAGACCCCCAGGTTGGCCGGGGCGAGGGAGACCATCGTCGCGAGGTTCACCGACGCCAGCACCAGGGGCACCGTCCAGAGGGGGAGGGTGACGCCGAGGGCGTGCTGTACGGCCAGGATCCCCCCGGCCTCGGCCGCCTTCATCCCGAGGGCCAGCGCCGCGCCGGCGGCGACCGTGCGGGGCCGCCCCAGGGGTCGCAGGTGACGGGCTCCCTCGGACGCGAAGCGGAGGAGGTCGCCGATCCACCGGGTGCGGGCGGCCCGGGCGGCGCCACGGAGCCAGCCCGCCCGACGCGAGAGCAGGACGAGGACCACCGCCAGCCCGGTGACGCCGACCAGGAGGGCGAGAAGGCCGCTCCGCAGGTCCGGGGGCAGGGGGATCACGGCCGCCAGCAGCAGGAGCACGGCCAGCTTGGCCGTCCCCTCCGCGAGCTGGTCGAGGGCGGTCACGGAGAGCGCGGCGGCGTGGCCGACCCCTCCCCGTGTGGCCAGGAGGTGGAGTCCGGTGACCTGGCCGGCGAAGAAGGGGACGCTGTTGCACACGAGGGCCATGGCGGCCGTCACGTCCAGCATGCGCCCCAGGGAGACGGGCCGCGACGGCGGAACGAACAGCCGCCACTGGACGGCCCAGAGCATCAGGATCCCCGCGTTCGCCACCAGCGCCGCGACCAGCCAGCCGGGGTGGGCCGCGGCCACCCGGCCCCCCACCGCGCTCCAGTCCACGCGTCCGAGGGAGAGGACCACGAGCCCGGTCGCGACGCTCCACGCCAGCACCCACCTCCACCTGCCCCGGCGCCCCGTGGGTCCAGGGCGGGGGAGCCCCGGACGGGTCCCGGGGCGGACGGGAGGGATCGAGGCGTCCATCGGTTTCACCCTAACCCCCGCCGGGAGTCGGCTTCAAGCTCCTTCCTTCACCCCCCGGATCCCGCCACGCGCAGATACGAGCCGCCCATCACCCGCTCGGCCCCGTCCGGGCCGGGCCGCTCGAGGCGCCACCGGTACCCCTCGCCCCCGAACGTCCACGTCTCCACGAACCGCTCCACCCCGTCGCCGTAGGCCCGCAGGTCGTGGACGACCCGGTCGGCTTCGACCACGGCACGATACCGCGACCGGATGAGCCGACGTCCGACCCCCCACTCGTGGAACTGCCGTCCGTCCTCCGACTCCCAGGTCCCCACGAGGCGAGCCCCCAGGGAGTCCAGCTGCGCGTGCGTCTCCGGCGTACCGATCCACGTGGAGCCCGCGATCACGATCGCCGCGAGCAGCTCCGCCATCCCTCCGATCATGCGTTCACCTCCGTCTTCCGAAACGGTCCCCGGCGGCGGCCGCCGGTCGACTTCCTCGCTCTCGACGTGGGCCGACGTCCACCGGCACGGCGCCTCCGCCCGGGGGCGTCATCCTCATCGGCGGACCGAGGACCAGCAGCAGGACGGCCGCGGGGGAGGGCAGGATCCGCTCGCGCCCGTGGGGGGAAGTCCCCGGGCGTACCAGACACGCTCCACGGCCCGGGTCAGGGGACGGCCCGGCGCATGCTCCACGAAGTCGAAGTCGGCGGGGATCACGGCCCCATCATGCCGGAGGGCCGGGGCTCGGTGCCACCCTCGGACCCTCGGCCGGGGGCGCCCGGCGACGCCTCACGCGACGGCCGCGACCGAGGGGGAGCTCGCGCCCAGCGTCCGCCTCCCACGCAGCCGCCCGGGTGCCTCCGGATCGTGCGAGGGCAGGTACACGAGCGGTCGGTCCGCGGCCAGCTCACGGATCCGCTCCAGCGTGCGTCGCGCGACGCCATCCCCCGCCCCCACGGACGCCACGCCGTCCGTC
>JASFUL010000373.1:0-6020 GCA_050050315.1 Gemmatimonadota bacterium | reverse complement strand
CCCACCAGCTCCGGGCTCGTCCAGGACGTGGCGGCGGTGGGGCGCATCTGTCGGGAGCGTGACGTGACCTACCTGGTGGACGCGTGCCAGTCGGTCGGGCAGATGGAGGTCGACCCGGTCGCCATCGGCGCGGACTTCCTGTCCGCGACGGCCCGGAAGTTCCTCCGCGGTCCCCGGGGGGTCGGCTTCCTCTACGTCTCGGATCGCGCCCTGGACCTGGGGCTGGAGCCCCTCTTCCCCGACCTCCACGGCGCCGACTGGGTCGCGGAGGACCTCTACCAGCCGGTGCCCGACGCGCGCCGGTTCGAGAACTGGGAGTTCCCCTACGCCCTGGTCCTGGGTCTCGGCGCCGCCGCGCGGAAGGCGTCGGAGGTGGGGACGGCGTGGGCGGGCGCGCGGGCCCGGCGGCTCGCCGCCGCGGTCCGCGACGGGCTCCGTGCCCTAGACGGGGTGGACGTCCTGGACCGGGGGGGCCGGCTGTGCGCGATCGTGACCGCCCGCGTCGAGGGCCACGAGGCCGGGGCGCTGGTGGCCGGCCTCCGGGAGAGGGGGATCAACACGTCGTCCCTGACCCGCGCCTCGGCCGTGCTCGACTTCGACGAGACGGACGTCGAGACGGCGCTGCGCGTCTCTCCCCACTACTACAACACCGAGGACGAGGTGGCGGCCTTCCTGGACGCCCTGGGGGACATCGTGCGGGAGGGCCTCTGAAGCCGAATCGGGGGGGAGGCCCTTGACCAATAGTTCAAGCTTGAATAATATTGGCGGCGACCTCCTCCAGAGGACCCCGAGACCGAACCAGCAGAAGGAGGGCCCCATGCCCCATACGAGCACGCTCGACACCATCCCCGCGGCCCGCCCCGCCCCGACCCGGGTGGACATCCATCCGCTCATCGCCGGTCGCTGGAGCCCCCGGGCCATCGCCGAGACGCCGGTGGAGCCCGAGAAGATCACGGCCGTCATGGAGGCCGCTCGCTGGGCGCCGTCGTCCTTCAACGAGCAGCCCTGGCGGTTCCTGGTGGCCACGACGGACGAGCCCGAGTGGCTCGAGCGGCTCCGAGGCTACCTGAAGTCCGGCAACGCCTGGGCGCTGCGCGCACCCGTTCTGGTGGCGTCGGCATACCGCGAGCGCTTCACGCGGAACGACAAGCCCAACCGGATGGCGCTCCGGGACCTGGGAGCCGCCGAGGAGAACGCGTTCCTCGAGGCCTTGCACCAGGGCCTGTCCATGCACCAGATGGGGGGATTCGACGCGCGACGCCTCGAGGAGGAGCTCCTCCACGACGGTTTTGCCCCGGGCAGCATGTGGGCGCTGGGGTATCCGACCGACCCGACGGAGCTCGACCCCGAGAGGCGTCGGGTGGACCAGTCGCCCCGCAGGCGGCGGCCGCTGGAGGAGGTCGTGTTCGGGCCACGTTGGGGCCTTCCGGCGGGCTTCATCGGGTAACGTCCCGGGGCGAGAGGACCTTGCACGGGCGGGGGCGGACTGAAGAGATTCGGGCCGCGCCGCGTATTCTCCGTTCAACCGAGCCCTGGAGCGTCATTGCAGCCGGAGATCGAGCGCGAGCTCATCCGGAAGTGCAAGGCCGGCAACCCTCGCTTCTACGAGCCGATCGTGAGGGCGTACGAGCCGGCCGGCATGCGGGTCGCCCTGGGCATGATGGGAAACGAGGAGGATGCGCGAGACGCGCTCCAGGAAGCTTTCGTGAAGGTCTACGACACGCTCGACCGATTCGACCTGCGGCGGCCGTTCGGGCCATGGTTCTTCCAGATCCTGAGGAACCAGTGCCGGGACATGCTCCGCAGCAGGAACGCGCGCTTCAAGGTGGAGGCGCTCGACGTGCGCCTCGAGATGCGTGCGGCCGGCGAGGATTCCAGCCCGGAGCGGCGGCGGGAGAGGGCGGCGGCGCGGGAGCTCCTCTGGCGGGGCCTCGAGCGGATCGGTGAGGACCACCGTGAGATCCTGGTGCTCAAGGAGCTGGAAGGCTTCCGGTACGGCGAGATCGCGGAGATCCTCGACATCCCCGAAGGTACGGTCGCCAGCCGCCTCTACCACGCTCGGCGGGCGCTCAAGGAAGCGCTCGAGGAGCTGGGAGCCGAGTACCCGTGAGAGAGATCTCCCGTGAAGACCTGATGCGCTACCTCGACGGCGAGCTGCCGTCGACGGAGCGGCAAGCCGTCGAGGAGGCCCTGGCGGGCTCCACCGAGCTCCAGAGGGAGATCGCGATCTTCCGGGCCATGAAGGAGGACTTCCGTGAGCTCTCCTTCCAGCCCCATCACCGCCTCGACGGCATCTGGGACGAGGTGAGCCGCCGACTGGCCCGCCCCGTCGGGTGGATCCTGTTCACCGCGGGGGCCGCGCTGTGGGCGGGGTACGGGGCATACGTCTTCTACACGTCTCCCGGGCAGCTCCTCGAGAAGCTCTCCACCGGGGCGGTGGTCATCGGCATCCTGCTCCTGCTGGCCAGCGTGATCTGGGAGCAGTACCGTGACTGGCTCTCGGACCCGTACAAGGACGTCCACCGATGATCATCGTGACGACCCCCGAAGTGTCGGGGACGAGGATCAGGCAGGTGCACGGGCTCGTGCGAGGCAACACCATCCGGGCCCGGCACCTGGGTCGGGACATCCTGGCGAACCTCCGCAACATCGCCGGGGGCGAGGTGATCGAGTACACGAAGATGATGGCGGAGGCCCGCGAGCAGGCCATCGACCGCATGGTCGAGGAGGCCCAGGCGCTGGGCGCCAACGCCATCGTGAGCGTGCGCTTCCAGACCTCCATGGTGATGAAGGGAGCCGCCGAGATGCTCTGCTACGGAACCGCCGTGGAGGTGGAGGCCGCCTGAGCCGGATGCCCGCTCTGGCGGTCCTGCAGCACGACGCCACCGCCAGGGCGCGCGTGCGCGCCGCGTTGTCGGACTCCTACGAGCTCCTCGACGCCGAGCACTGGGACGCCCTGTGGGAGATCGTCCACACGCGGCGGATCGCCGGCTGCGTCGTCGACATCTACCACCCGTTCCGCCCCGTCCCCGTCCCCCAGCTGGTGCGGCTCCGCCGCCGGAAGCCGCCGGTGGCCATCGTGGTCTATTCGGACTTCCACGGGAGGGAGCGAGACCTCTTCGAGCTCGGCCGCCACGAGATCGACGGCGTGGTCCTCGCCGGCTCGGGGGACGCGCCCCGCACGATCCGGCAGACGGTCGACCACGCCCTCGCCACCGCGGTGGCGTCCCGGGTCAACTGGGCCCTGGCGGGAAGGCTGCCCCAGGTGGCCCTGGAGGCGCTTCGGTGGTCGGTCGAGAACGCCCACGACGCGCCGGGGGTCCCCGAGCTGGCCGATGCGCTGGGTCAGACCCCGCGCGGGCTGGCCCGGGAGCTCCGGTACCACGATCTTCCCACCCCCCGGCGGATGCTGTTGTGGGGCCGCCTCTTCAGGGCGGCCCACATGCTCGAGTCCGCCGACCGTACGGTGGAGCGGGTGGCGTTCGCCCTGGGGTACGCGTCGGGAACCGCGCTGGCGCGCGCCTTCCGGCGAGTCCTGGGGGAGCCGCCCAGCGAGGTGCTGCGAAAGGGAGGAACGGCGTGGGTCCTGGAGGCATTCCACGGGGCGCGCAAGGGCGGGCGACCCCGACCCAGGCGGGCGGGCCTCCGTCTCTGGTCGGGAGGCGCCTGACACGGAGCGCGGTCGCGGTCCTCGGTGCCGCGGCCGTCGCGGGCTGCGCCTCCGCCGGCGGCCCGACCGAGCCCGTGGTCCCGGGCGGCGTGGCCACCGTCGTGGACCGCCCTCCCCTGGACCAGGTGCACTGGGGGATGCTCGCGGTGGACGCCGAGTCCGGGCGGGTGCTCCTCTCGCGCGACGCGCACCGGAAGTTCGTTCCCGCGTCCAACATGAAGGTCCTGGTCACGGCGGCCGCCCTGGCCACCCTCGGCCCCGACCACCGCTTCCGCACGGAGGCGTGGGGCGTGGGCGGGTTGGACCCGAGGACCGGTCGGCTGGAGGGAGACCTCGTCCTGGTCGGGTCCGGGGACCCCACGCTCTCGGAGCGCTTCTGGGGCGACGACCTGGCGCCCCTCGAGGCACTCGCCGACTCGCTGCGGTCGGTGGGTGTCCGCGAGGTGGAGGAAGCCCTCGTCGTCGACGCGTCCGCGTGGGACTCGACCACGGTGGCCGGAAGCTGGATGGTCTCGAATCTCCCGTGGTACTACTCGGCCACCGGAGGCGCCTTCGCCGTGGGCGAGGGAGACGCCGAGGTCGTGGTCCGGGGCGGGCCCCGTCCCGGCGTCCCCGCCACCGTCGCGGCCTCTCCCCCCGCCGGCTCCGGCCTGATCGTGTCCAGCGTGACGACGGTCGCGCCGGCCGCGGAAGAAGGCCCCGCCGACGCGGACCTGGACGTATCCTGGCTTCCGGAGAGCCGCCGCATCGAGCTGCGGGGGACGGTCCCGGCGGGCGCGGCCGACACCCTCCGCCTGGCCGTGCGGGATCCCGTGCGTCTCTCGGCGGCGCTGCTCCACCGGGTGCTGGAGGCGCGAGGGATCGCCGTGCGTGACGGCTGGAGGGTCGCGTGGGATCCGGGGATCCCCGTCGCCCTGGCGACCCTCCCGGAGCGGGCCCCCCGCTGCCTCACTGGATCGGTCCCGGACTGCCGGGCCGCGACCCGGATCGCCTCCCTGGCTTCTCCGCCCCTCATCGAGGTCGTCGAGGGGATCCTGGAGCCCAGCCAGAACTGGATGACGGAGCAGCTCGTCCGGCTCCTCGGGGCGTCGGACACGACCCAGGCGGGATGGCCGGCCGGGCTGGCCGCCATGGAGCGGACGCTCGTCGACCGGGTCGGCGTCGACTCCCTCGACCTCTCCCTCCGGGACGGCTCGGGGCTGTCCGCGTACGACCTCGTGACCCCCCGGGCCATGGTGCGGACCCTCCGGTGGATCCGGGCCCAGCCCTGGGGAGAGGCCTACCGCCGGGCGCTGGCCGAGCCCGGCGAGGAGGGGAGCACGCTCAGCGGCCGCCTCCCGGGCCTGGAGGGACGGGTCCACGCCAAGACCGGCACGATCTCGAACGTGAACAGCCTCAGCGGCTACCTCGTCACGGACGAGGGTCGCGAGGTGGTGTTCAGCATCCTCAGCAACGGCTCGGGGTTGCCCTCCCGGGTCGTGCGGGACGGCATCGACGCGGTGGTGCGCGAGCTGGCCTCCGGGGGCTGACCCCGCCTCAGACCCCCCGCATCAGCGCCGCCCGGGCCGCCCGGTACCCTTCCTCGAGAAAGTACTTCACGTTGTCGAAATCGAAGGTCTGGTAGCCCTCCAGGCGCGGGCGGACGAAGAGCAGGGGCGGGCTCGCCCAGTGGCTGACCGTGTCCGTCCGCTTCCGCCAGGACATGATGGAGAAGATCTGCTGGTGGATGGCCAGCATCCCCTGCTCCAGCAGGGCGCTGGGAAGGGCCTCCTTCCCGGCCCCCACGTCCACGCCGACGATCCCGGTCGCACCCAGGCTGGCCGCCCGCTGGATGGGGAAGGAGTGCTCCGCGCCGCCGTCCACGTAGACCGATCCGTCGATCCGGGCCGGCGGGTAGAAGACGGGGAGGGCGGCCGACGCGTAGATGGCCTCGGGCAGCGGCACGTCCGTCCGTCCCCCGGTGCCGAACCACTCGGTCGTCCCGGTCTCCAGGTTCACGGCGTTGACCTGCAGGGGGATGCGGAGCTCGTCCCAGTCGGCGACCGGCAGGATCCGCCGGATGTACTCCCGGAGCGGGTCGCCCTGGAAGAGCGACACCTGACGGATCCCGTTGAGCAGCACCGCCCGTCGGTTGATGCGGACGATGTCGGGCTTGCGGAGGGCGAAAGCCAGGGGGACGAGGTCCTCCCAGCCCATTCCCCCCGCGACGCAGGCACCCACGAGGGCGCCGATGCTGCACCCGACCAGTCCGGCCGGCTCGAGACCGGCCTCCTCGACGGCCTGCCACGCCCCCACGTGGGCCAGCCCTTTGAGCCCGCCGCCTCCCATCACCACCCAGACGCGACGTCCC
>JASFUL010000372.1:0-6040 GCA_050050315.1 Gemmatimonadota bacterium | reverse complement strand
GGCGCGCAGGTCCAGGTAGTCGGCGGTGGAGTACGGTCCCGGCCCGGAGTCGAGGCCCTGTCCCCGCAGGGACGACCCGATCAGCATCATGCGGGACGCACCCGGATAGGGCAGGGCCCGCAGCACCACGGTGTCGAGCACGCTGAAGACCGCCGTGGTGGCCCCCACCCCGACGGCCAGCGTCGCCACCGCGAAGAGCGTGAAGCCCGGCGAGCGCCGAAGCCCCTTCGTTCCCTGGGCCAGATCCCCGATCATCCCCCCACCTCTTCGCCCGAGCCTGAGCCGCGCGGCCACCGTCACGACGTCGCGGACGGTGCGGACCCAGAGCCGGGCCCTCGCCCACGTTCCCCCGCGGTGGGCTTGCGCCCGCTCGTCCAGGAAGAACGCCTCCATCTCCCCCCCGAACCGGTCGCGGAAGGCCGGGGGATACAGCCGGATCAGCAGGCGGAAGGTCGCCCGCCCGAGGTCGCCTCTCATCGTCTACCCGTCGCCTATGTCGGAAGCCGACTGTCGGTCACCGACATAGTACGCCACGGGGGCGGGCGGCGCAAGCCTGGGTCGAGCGCGAGCCCGGCGCCGGCCGAGGGAGTGGGCCCCGGCCCCGGCCCGCGGCGGAGGAAGCCGCTCCAGCGGGTAGCCCGTCGACGGGCTCCGGGGTAGTGTGATCCGGTCCGACGACTCCGCGCCTTCCCGGTCGCCGAATCGCATCCCCCGACCCCGCCTCCGACCCCGTGACCCCTCCCCCCGAAGACCGCCTCGAGCGCTACCGGGCCAAGCGCCAGGCGTCCCGCACGCCGGAGCCGTTCGGCGCCCGGGAGGGCCAGGGCCCCGGCGTCGCCGCGGGCGGCCACCTGTTCGTCTTCCACAAGCACCACGCGCGCAACCTGCACTGGGACCTGCGGCTGGAGCTGGACGGCGCCCTGGAGTCGTGGGCGGTGCCGAAGGGGCCGTCGCCGGACCCGGCGGACAAGCGGCTGGCCATGCACGTCGAGCCACACCCGCTGGACTACGCGGAGTTCGAGGGCGTCATCCCCGAGGGCGAGTACGGCGCGGGCCCCTCCATCGTGTGGGACAAGGGGGTCTGGGTGCCGCTGAAGGACCCCCACGAAGGGCTCCGGGACGGGAAGCTCCTCTTCGAGCTGCGGGGCTTCAAGGTGCGCGGCGTCTGGACCCTGGTCCACACGCCGAAGGCGGGCGAGAACCACTGGCTCCTCATCAAGGAGACCGGCGACGCGTACGTGGACGAGCGCGGCACGGGGCTCTACCCGGACGACTCCATCTACTCGGGGCTGGAGGTGGACGAGCTCCCGGAGGCCGGGGAGCACCGCCGCGCGGTGGCCGAACGGGCGAAGGACGTCGGAGGCGTCCGGCGGGCCCTCGGGGCCGCGGACGTGGAGGTCATGAAGGCGACCCGACGGGACGACGTCTTCGACGACCCCGACTGGGTCTACGAGATCAAGTACGACGGGTACCGCCTGGTGGTCGGCCGGGACCCCGAGGGACGGGTGTCCCTCGTCTCGCGCAACGGCAACGACCTGACCGCCACGTTCCCCGACGTGGCCAGGGCCGTGTCGGGGCTGCCGTACGGGGGGCTCGTCCTGGACGGCGAGGTGGTCGTCCACGACCAGGCGGGCCTCCCCGCCTTCGGCCGCCTCCAGCGGCGCGGCCGGCTGCAGAACCGGCGGGACATCCAGCGCGCCGCCCTGGAGCTACCGGCCACCTACTATGCGTTCGACCTCCTGGCCGTCGAGGGCTTCGACCTCCGGGACCTGCCCCTGGTGGAGCGCAAGGCGATGCTGCGCGGGCTGCTGCCCACCGTGGGGCCCGTGCGCTTCAGCGACCACGTCCGGGAGCACGGGACGGCCGTCTACCGGCAGATGGAATCCATGGGCCTCGAGGGCGTCGTGGCCAAGAGGGCCGATTCGAGGTACCGTGGCGGGCGCTCGGAGAGCTGGTACAAGATCCGGGTCGACCGGACCGACGACTTCGTGGTCGTCGGGTGGACCGACCCGAAGGGCAGCCGCGCGGGCTTCGGCGCGCTCCACCTGGCGCGCTGGGTGTCGCCCGACGCGGCGGCGGTCCCCGGGACCGGCTCCGACGACAGCGCGCAGGATGCGGGAGCGGACGGCCGGGCGGGGGCCGCCTCCCGCCCGGGCCGCGAGCCCGTCCTGGTCTGGCGGGGCTCCGTGGGGACGGGCTTCGGCGAGGCCGACATCGCCTCGCTGTCCGAGGAGCTGGAGGAGCTCGGCGAGGGCATGGACGGGCCGGCCGCCGTGGCCCCGGGCGCCGTCGACCCGGAGGGCGCCGAGCTCCCGGGGGGCGAGGCGCACCACTGGGTCCGCCCGGAGCTCGTGGTCGAGGTCAGGTTCCGGGAGATCACCGAGGCCGGGGTCCTCCGCCACGCTTCCTTCCTCCGCGTCCGGGACGACAAGGCCGCGGACGAGTGCCTGGAGGGCGCCCGGGAGGCCGACGTCGACCCGCTCCCGCCCGAGCCACCACCCGAGGCCGCCGCGCCCGAGAAGGTGGTGCCCTTCACCAACCTGGAGAAGGTCTTCTGGCCGGCGGAGGGCGACGGAAAGGCCCACACCAAGGGGGACCTCGTCCGGTACTACGAGGCCATCTCCGGCTGGCTGCTGCCCTACCTGGAGGATCGCCCGCTGGTGCTCACCCGCTACCCCGACGGCATCCACGGCAAGTCGTTCTACCAGAAGGACGCCCCGGCGTGGGCCCCCGACTGGATCCGCACGGTGACGGTGTGGAGCGAGTCCGGCGAGAAGGAGCTGGACTACTTCGTGGCCGAGGACGTGGAGACGCTCCTCTACCTCGCCAACCTCGGCACCATCCCCCTCCACGTCTGGCACTCCCGGGCCTCGACCCTGGCCCGCCCCGACTGGTGCCTCCTGGACCTGGACCCCAAGGACGCCCCCTTCGAGCACGTGGTGGAGATCGCCCTCTTCCTCCACGACCTGTGCGAGGGGATCGGGCTGCCCCACCACGTGAAGACGTCGGGCTCCACGGGCCTGCACGTCCTGATCCCGCTGGGCCGCCAGGTCACCTACGACCAGAGCCGCGCCCTGGGCGAGCTCCTGGCCAACGTGACGGTGCGGGCGCTTCCCGGGATCGCCACGGTCGAGCGGGTGGTCCGCAAGCGCGCGGGCAAGGTGTACGTGGACTACCTGCAGAACCGCCACGGACAGCTCGTCGCCGCGCCCTTCTGCGTGCGCGCGAAGCCCGGGGCCACGGTGTCGGCGCCGCTCCGGTGGGACGAGGTCGGGCCGGGGCTCGACCTGCGGGACCACACCATCGACACCGTGCCCGCGCGGATGGCCGCCCTCGAGGACGGCGACCCCCTGCGGCCGGTCCTCACCGGCAAGCCCGACCTGCTGGCGGCGCTGCGGGCGCTGCACGAGCGGACGGAATGAGGAGCGCGGCGCCGGCTCGCCTCCCGAGGCGGTTGACTCGGGATCGGGCGTCGACGGACATTGGCCCCGACATGATCGGCGGGCTCGCCCGTACGTGAACGCGGTCCCGCCCCTCCGCGGCATCCCCCTTTCACAGGAGCAAGGAGACATGAGGAACGTCTGGCTCGCCATCCTCGCGGCGCTGGCCCTGGCCACCCCCGTCTCGGCCCAGGACGCCGACGCGTCTCTGGCCGGCGTGCGCGGCCTCTACGAGACCGTACGCGGCTACATCATGGCCACCGCCGAGCAGGTGCCCGAGGACCTGTACGACTACCGGCCCACCGAGGAAGTCCGCACCCTCGGCCAGATCCTGGGCCACGTGGCCAACGCCGGCTACCTGTTCTGCGCCCCGGCCGGAGGCATGGAACAGCCCCAGGTCGGGAACGCCGAAGAGCTGGGGTCGAAGGCCGAGATCCAGGCGGCCCTCGAGGCGTCCTTCGAGTACTGCGACCAGGCCTACGGCATGGACGGGTCCATGGTCGACGAGGGCGTGACCTTCTTCGGCCAGCCCCACACCCGGCTCTCGGTGCTCTCCTTCAACATGGCGCACGACTTCGAGCACTACGGGAACCTGGTGACGTACATGCGCGCCAACGGCATGGTGCCGCCGTCCAGCCAGGGGGGATGACGCGCGGCACGGCCCCCGGGGCGCCGCCGCGACCTCGGCCTACGGAATCCGCAGGCTGAGGCAGGTGGCGGCGCCCTCGGCCTTCTCGAACTCGGAGATGGCCACGGTCCGCACGTCGTAGCCGGCCCGGCGGAGCCGCGTGGCCGTGCGCGGCGCGGCGGCGGTGGTGACCAGCGCCCCGTTCGCCCGGGCCGCGTTGGCGCCCAGGGGCTCGTCGGGGTCGATCTCGATCACCGGCGCCCCGAGGCCCGCCGGGTCGACCTGGCCGGGGTCGACCAGGAGGGTCCGGTCGTCGAGGGCGGTGCACACCGACTCGAGGTGCAGGACCCCCCCGATCTCCACCCCGCTGACCCGGTACCCCAGGGGCTCGGCCAGGGCGGCCAGCGCCGACACCCCGGCGTCGTCCGTCCGTGAGGAGCGGCCCACCAGCAAGCGGCGTCCCAACCGGACGACGTCGCCGCCGTCCAGGGTGGCGGGCGCCTCGACGCGGCCCACCACCGCGACCTCCACACCCGCGGCCCCGCCCGGGTCCGTCAGGTCCCGTTCCATCGCGGCGGCCTCGGGGCGCCGCTCCGGCGCGCCGGGACGGGTGAGCACGAGCCCCTCGGGCAGCGCCACGCCCACGTCCTCCGTGAAGACCCCGTCGGGCAGCTCCGGCAGCGCGGAAAGGAGGACCACGCGGCAGCCGACGGCCTCGAGGACGCCCCGGTAGGCCGCGTGCTGCCGGAGGGCCTCGTCGAAGTCGATGGGTCTGCGCTCGACGAACGTCACCAGACACCCCGTCGCGAACGACGGGGCGGGCAGGCGCGTCAGGGCGATCACCGCTCTCTCCCCGCGCGTCGTGCTCGGCGTGGCCGGCCGGCCGGAACCGGGGTCACCGGTCCCCCGCGTCCGGCGTCAGTCCCCGCCGGCGCTCCAGGGGGGCACGACGCCGTTGGTGCGGGCGTAGGCGATGGACTGGCCGAGGTGCTCGTGCATGTGCGTCACGAACAGCACCAGGACCTCGCTCACCGGGCCTTCCTCGCCGAAGTACTGGACCGTCTCGCCCAGACGCTCGTCGGGGATCCGCGCCACGGCGTGCCGGGCGTGCATGAAGGAGTGCCGCAGGTCGTCCATGAGCTCGTCGGCCGACCTCTGCTCGAGGCCCATGAGGTTGCCCATGGTCTCCTGCTGGTCGGCGCCCTGGAACTCCTCGGGTGCCTCGATGCCCACGAGCATGGGGATCATCATGTTGCTGGCGGCGACGTGCCCGTAGACCTCGCCCACCGACCGCACGCCCTCGCCGGGCCGCCAGTCCCAGTGGTCCCCCATGGCCTCGGCGAGGGAGACGATCTTCTCCTGCACCGTCTCGATGTCCTGGATGAGATCGGCGCGCATGCCCGCGGTGGGCATGTCCATGTCCATGTGGGCCTCGTGCTCGGCCTCGTGCTCCGGGTGCTCCTGGGCCACCAGGGGCGGGGCCACGAGGAGGGCCGCGGCCGCCAGGGCGGTGGTCGTTCGGGCGCGCATGCCCATGGGCGTCTCTCCTTCGGGGGGAACGGGGGCCGGATCGGCCCGGGTCGGTGCGTGGACTGCCGATGAAGATGACGGGACCCCCGTCCGGGGTCCACCCTCCCGCCCTGCTCAGCCGCTCTTGCGTCCGGTCCGCAGCTTGTTCCGCACCTCCCGCCGGACGAGCGCCGGCAGCACCCGGTCGTGGCGTTCCAGGAAGGCCTCGACGCCCGCCCGGTCGTGGGCCACGAGCTCGCGGAGCGCCCAGGAGAGGGCCTTGGCGACCATCGGGTCCCGGTCCCCGGCCAGCGCGTCGCACACGGGGAAGGTGCGTTCGGGATCGCCGCTTCCGCCCCGGGATTTCTTGTTGAGCGCCACGGTGCTCACCAGCGCAGCCCGGCGCCACCAGCGGTCCGGCGAACCTGCCCACGCGAGCACGTCGCCGTCGTCGAGCCGACCG
>JASFUL010000371.1:0-6047 GCA_050050315.1 Gemmatimonadota bacterium | reverse complement strand
GGGGGCGAGGTCCACGTCAACGGCCGACGGGTCCGGGCGCTGGACCCGGTGGAGCTCCGTCGCAGCGTCGGGTACGTGCAGCAGGAGGGAGGCCTGCTCCCCCACTGGACCGTCCTCCGCAACGCGGCCACCGTGCCCTGGCTCCGGGGCGATCCGAATCCGGAACGTCGCGGGCGGGAGGCGCTGGTGCGGGCGGGTCTCCCCCCCGAGAGGTTCGGCCACCGCTGGCCTCGCGAGCTGTCCGGGGGCCAGCGCCAGCGGGTGGCCATCGCCCGGGCCCTCGCCCACCAGCCCTCCGTGATCCTCCTGGACGAACCCTTCGGCGCGCTGGACGCAATCACGCGCACCGACCTGCAGGAAGCCTTCCGGAAGCTCGTGGACGAGCTGCGGATCACGGCGCTGCTGGTGACCCACGACATCCGCGAGGCGCTTCTCCTCGGCGACCGGATCGCGGTCATGCGGGCCGGACGACTGGAGAGGGTCGCGGGCCCCGACGGGCTCCTCGAGCGTCCCGGGACCGACTACGTGGCCCGTCTGCTCCGGCGGGCTGGAGCCACGAGGGCGCGATGAGGGCGACGTGGACCCGGAGGGCGGCGTTGCTGGCCCTGGTGTTCACGCTTCTCCGTCCGGGGGCGCCGAAGGCCCAGGAGTCGCCCGCCGAGAGCCCTCGTCCGGTCGTGGTGGCCTCCAAGCCGTTCGCCGAGTCGTACCTACTGGCGGAGATGTTCGCCCAGCTCCTCGAGGCCGAGGGCGTGCCCGTGGAACGCCGGCTCGGCCTCGGAGCCACGGAGCTCGCCTTCCAGGCGCTCCGCAACGACGCCGTGGACGTGTACCCGGAGTACACGGGCACCGGCCTCCTGGCCATCCTCGGGGAGCCCCCGGGAGGCGACGCTCGCGAGGTCTGGGAACGGGTGGCCCGCGCCTTCGGACGCCGATGGGGGATCCTGTGGCTGCCTCCCCTGGGCTTCGAGAATACGTACGCGGTCGCGGTGCGACGCGAGACCGCGGAGCGATACGGCCTCCGCACCCTCTCCGACCTCCGGGGCGTGGGGGAGCGCCTCGTGGCGGGATTCTCCCCGGACTTCATCGGTCGCGAGGACGGACTTCCCGGCCTGCGCCAGGCGTACGGCATCGACTTCCGCGCCGTCCGGGCCCTCTTGCAGGCCGTGAAGTACGAGGCCATCGCCGCCGGCCGGGTGGACATCATCGACGGCTACTCGACGGACGGCGCCATCTCCCGCTACGACCTCGTGGTCCTCGAGGACGACCGCGGCTTCTTTCCGCCCTATGACGCGGCCCCCCTCGTGAGCGCCCGGCTGGCCCGCGAGAACCCCGGGGCCCTCGTGGTCCTGGCCCGGACGGCCGGGCGTTTCGACGAAGCGGAGATGCGCGGCCTGAACCGGCGCCTGGAGGTCGACGGCGAGGCGCTCACGCGGGTGGCACGGCTGGGGCTCGTACGCGCGGGCCTCGCGCCGGCCTCGGACACGCTGCCCGACCGAGGCCCGGAGGTGGCGCCCGGGGAGCCGGGTGGCGCGGCCACGGAGGCCGGCCCGGGCACACCCGGCGAGGACCGGGAGGGATGGTGGAGCTACCTCTGGACGCGACGGGCGGCGCTGGGCTCCATGACCGTGCGCCACCTCTTCCTGGCCGGTGGCTCGCTGGCGGCGGCGGTGCTCCTGGCGGTGCCTCTCGGCCTCCTGCTGGAGCGCCGCCGGGAAAGTGCCGAAGGAGTCATTCGGGCCGTCGGGATGCTCCAGACCGTCCCGAGCATCGCGCTCCTGGCGTTCATGATCCCCCTCCTGGGCATCGGGGTCGTGCCCGCCATGGTCGCGCTCTTCCTCTACTCCCTCTTTCCGATCCTCAGAAACACCTTCACCGGCGTGCGCGACGCCGATCCCGACGCGGTCGGCGCCGCCCGGGCCGTCGGGATGACGCCCTGGCAGCTTCTGCGCTACGTCCGGTTGCCCCTGGCGGCGCCCGTGATCATGGCCGGTATCCGGACCGCGGCGGTCATCAACATCGGGACGGCCACGCTGGCCGCCTTCATCGGCGCCGGCGGGCTCGGCGACCCGATCGTCAGCGGACTGGCCCTCTCCGACACGCGCATGATCCTCTCGGGAGCGGTACCGGCGGCCGCGCTGGCGCTGGCGGTCGACGCGCTGCTGGGGTGGACGGAGCGGGGGGTCACGCCCCGGGGGCTCACGGTGGGGGGGACGGACTGAGGCCCGGAGCGGCTCGAGCGTTCGCTCCGGGCCCCTGGACTGCCGGGTGGCATGAGGCCTCCCGTGGGCCGAGTCTCCTGTCTCACGGTCCGCCCGCTCGGCGTTCCGAGCGTTCCGCTGGTCGTCCGTCGCCGTGCCACCGGCATCCGCATGCCCCGTTGGAGGGCGGAGGGGAGGCGACCGGATCGCTCGGGTCACCCGCCCCGTCTGGCGAACCTCTTCGTGTGGCCCACGGAGAGGACGACATTGGAACAATACCGCGAAAGGCCCCGGAAATCAAGGGTTTTCGGGCGGGCTTGCCCCCCGGGCGCCGGTTGCCGAAGTTGAATGTCTCACCCCTCGATCACCCCCTTCGATCTCCCCTCGTGAGTCCACCTGAGACCGCCCCCCACGCGCCGGCGGAGGCCTCGCCGCCCGTCCGGGAGCCGCACCGCGGGAGGGTTCCCACGCTCGCTCCGACGCCCCGTGTCAGGGACCGGCGGGAGCCGCGCCCGCGAGCCGAGCTCATCCCGGGCTCCACCGCCGGTCCCGGGGAGGGGGGATGACGGAGCCAGGAACTTCGACCTCCCGGGACCGCGCGGCCTGGCCACGGATCGTCCCCTTCGCGGTCTTCATCGCCCTCCTCATGGCCGAGCCCTGGCTCGCGGAGCCGCTCGCGGCCGTGCTCGACGAACGCTGGCTCTACGCGATCCGCTCGGCCGTGACGGCGGTCTTCCTGGTCGCCCTCTGGGGGCACTACGTGGAGCTCCGACGGACGCCTGCGACGGGGGTGGCGGGATGGGCGGCGGGGGTCGCGGTGGGCGTGGGGGTCTTCGTCCTCTGGATCGCGCTGGACTTTCCACCGCTGGTGATGGGTGAGGGCGATCCCTTCGACCCGAGGGTGGACGGACGCATCCATCCCGGCTTCGCCCTGACGCGCCTGGCCGGGGCGGCCCTCGTGGTCCCGGTGATGGAGGAGATCTTCTGGCGGTCCTTCCTCATGCGTTGGCTCGAGAAGCCGAGCTTCCTGGAGGTGGACCCCCGGCAGGTCGGTCCGAAGGCCCTCCTGATCACGTCCGCCGTCTTCGCGGCCGAGCACAGGCTCTGGTTCGCCGGCCTGCTGGCGGGACTCCTCTACGGAGAGCTGTACCGTCGCACCGGCGACATCCGTGTCGTGGTCCTTTCCCACGCCGTCACGAACGGGCTCCTCGGCGTGTACGTCCTGGCGACGGGTAGCTGGACGTTCTGGTAGGTCGGAGGGCCACCCGCTCCCTCACGATTCCGGACGCCTGCGCCGGTCCGACTCTCCCGCCAGCGGGTGGGCGATCAGCGTGTCCAACACCGACCCCTGCTCCGATGTGAGCACGACCCGCATCTCCCGCTCGGCCTCGCGCGTGATGTCCCGGATCTCGCCCAGGAGCGTGCGCATCACCGAATCGGACGAGGTGCGGGCGCGCCCCATGACGCGCTCGAGCTCCTCCCGTTGGGAGGGCGTGGGGTCGAGGGCGTCCAGGAGCGCACTCCGCGTGATCTCCAGGTCGGGTCCAGACGGCGCCCCCCCTCCAGGCCATCGCCTGCCCACCAGCACGCCGCTGGCGAAGACCGCCGCGACCACCACCGCGGCCCAGAGAGCTCTCCAGACGGAGTCGTGCATCTGCCTCCTCCTCGTTCAGGGCCGCAGCCAGCGCGGAACGGAGCGTTCGAGCGATGGGATGGGAATGCCCAGCGCCTGGCCCAGCTCCGGACGGGCCGGAGCGCCGAGGGGCCCGGCGAAGAGCAGCCGGACGAGCACGAGCGCCAATACGGCGGCCGCCGCAGCCGCCGGTCGCCCCAGGAGGGGCACGGGCGAGACGGACCTGCCCGGCGAGCCGGCGTCGAGCCGCGCCCGGACCCCTTCCGCCACGCGGAGGGCACGGGTATCCAGCCCGTCGGGCGCCACCAGGGCCTCGAGCTCCAGCCGCGGGTCAGACGCGTTCATGGGTGATACCCTCCTCCTCGAGGGTTTCCCGTAGACGAGCCCGCGCCTCGGAGAGGTACTTCCGGCTCGTCCCCGGTCCGATCCCGAGGATTCCCGAGATCTCCCGGTGCGTACGTCCTTCGAGATCGTGGAGCAGCAGAACCTCCCGCTGGCGAGACCCGAGGCCCTCGAGCGCATTCGTGAGCTCCTGCCGCGGCCCGGCCCGTTCCAGCCACCCGTCGGGCGCCGGGCCGGCCCCGGAGGAGGCGCCCGCGGCCTCGGCCTGGAAACGGCCGAAGATCCGCTTCCTACGCTCCCGGCGCTCCCGGCGGTTCAGGGCGGTCCGGTGCACGATCGTCCGGAGCCAGGCGCCGAAGCGCGCGGGATCCCGACACGCGTGGAGCGTCGTCCAGGCACGGACCAGCGCGTCCTGGGCCACGTCCTCCGCCACGTCGGGGTCTCCCACCCGGGCCAGCGCCAGCACGACCGCGGTGCGGGCGTGCCGTTCGACCAGGCGATCGAAGGCCTCCCGGTCCCCCTCCCGTGCGGCCCGCACGAGCTCGTCGTCTCCCTTCGCCCGATGGCGGTCCCGCTCACGACGATCCAACGCGCCTCAGCTCGAGCGTCACCCGGTCCGGGGTGGCCCCGGGCGGAATCCGGAAGCCCCGGATCTCGACGCGCCCCTCCAGGCGGCGGCCGCCGTCCACCAGACGAACCGTCGCGACCTCCATCCCGACCCCGCCGCGCATGGGCTGCCCGAACTCGAGAGCGCCGTCGGACGTGATTCCCACCAGCACGCGATCGCCTTCGAACTGCCCCCGGGGGTACGCCTGGACCGCGTGGATCCGGATGGAGTCACCCTCGGGCATGATCTCCAGGGTGAGATCGCTGTCGACGCCCCGCTCGTAGTCCAGCACGCCGCGCCAGCACCCGACGAACGGCCGGAGGCGCCCGGCCGACGGGCGCGGCGTCTGCATGACGAGGGGCACGAACCGTGCGCCCGAGGCATCGGCAGCGCGACGGATCCGCTCCTCCAGGTCGGTCGCCATGTCGGCGCGGCTCCGGAGGCGCAGGCGATCGGCGACGGCCCGGGCGTCGTCGAGGAAGTCGCCCTCCACCGCCATGCGGCCCGCCCGCCCGAGGGCTCCGTCGGGGGCCGCCACCGGGTACCCGAGGAGGTCCGAGAGCTCGCGGTATCCCGCGTCCAGGGCGGCCACCGCGCTCTGGCCCGGGGCCGGCGCCCGGGGCGGGTAGTCCGGAAAGAGGGCTCGCAGGCCCTCGCGAAGCCCCCGCACGGGCATGGTCTCGTGGGACTCACCCTCCACCTCGATCCGTCCCCCGACCAGGTCCGGCCGGGCCGATCCGATGCGCTCCCAGTCCCCCCGAAACCCTCCCGCGGCCTCGACGGAAACGAAGCGCACCCGGCTCGCCGCCGGGTCGTGTGCCAGGGTCGAGGCGAGGCGGTCCACGGAGGCCCGGTCGTTCCACCACAGCGCCGGATCCATGGCCAAGCCTCCACCGAAGACGTCGGGCCGCTCCGCCACGGCCCAGGTGACGAACAGGCCCCCGAGCGAGTGGCCGGCCAGGATCCGGAAGGGGGCCGCGCGATAGCGTGCCTCGACCCGGGGTAGAAGCTCGTCTACGAGGAACGACAGGAACCGGGGCGCTCCCCCCACGGGCCCGTCCTCCGGCGCCAGGGGGGGACTCCACCCGTCGGACGGCGGTGGCGTCAGGTCTCGCGTGCGGGCCCCGCTCGGGACGCCGACCACGATCATGGGGGGCACCTCGAGGACGCCGGCCAGGAATTCGGCGATTCCCGCGGCGGGCGGGAACAGAGACGGTCCGTCGAGCACGACGAGCACGGGGTACACCTCATCGGACCGCTCGTA
>JASFUL010000370.1:0-6047 GCA_050050315.1 Gemmatimonadota bacterium | reverse complement strand
GCCCGGCGGGCGATCGAGACCGTGGCGGGCATCTTCCGGTCCGAGGGAGGGCGGATCCGCGTGGCCGAGGCGCGGCTCGGCGGCCACGCGCGGCGCCGGCTGTGGGACCTCGAGCTGGACGACGGCGAGCAGCAGCGGGCGGGAACGTTCGTCTTCGCCCTCGGCCCGTGGTTCCCCAAGGTCTTCCCCGACCTCCTCGGCCGGAAGATCCGCATCCCCATGGGTCACGTCTTCTACTACGGGACGCCGTCCGGCGACCACCGCTTCGCCTGGCCGAACCTGCCGAGCTACAACGTTCCCGGCTGCACGGGATGGCCGGCGCTCCCCCCGGACCACCGGGGGTTCCGCGTGCGCACGGGCGGGGCGCAGCACGACGATCCCGACCGCTCGCCCCGCTGGGTCGGCACCGACAAGTTCGAGCGACCCCGACAGATCCTGCGCGACTACTTCCCCCTGATGCAGACGGGTCCACTGGTGGAGACGCGCACGTGCCACTACGAGCTCAGCGTCACGCGCAACTTCATCATCGACCGACATCCGGACTTCGACAACGTGTGGCTGGCGGGCGGGGGCTCGGCCGAAGCGTTCAAGTTCGGTCCGGTCACGGGCGAGTACGTGGCGATGCGGACCATGGGCGTCGGAACCGACCCGGAGCTCGACAAGCAGTTCAGGATCCCCGACGAGGAGTTCGAGGAGGCCGCGCCGAGCTGAGCCGGCCCGTCTCGACGCGTCGACGTCGAGAGCCCAGGTTGTCCCCCATGCGCCAACACCACGACGACGCCCTGGCTCCGGGCCCCGCCGCGTCCCCGCTCCGGCGGAAGACGTACGAGGTCATCTTCGAGCACCACACCGCCGCCGGGCGGCTCTTCGACGTCCTCCTGATCGCGGCGATCCTCGGGAGCGTCGTGGCGATCATGCTCGAGAGCATGCCCGGCCTGCGCGCGCAGTACGGCGGCCCGCTGCGGGCGGTCGAATGGGTCTTCACGCTGCTCTTCACGGTCGAGTACGGGCTCCGCCTCTGGTGCGTGCGTCGGACGCGGCTGTACGCCCTCTCCTTCTTCGGCGTCGTGGACCTCCTGGCCGTCCTGCCGACGTGGCTCTCGCTGGTGATTCCCGGCGGACAGGCGTTGGCGGTGGTACGGATCCTCCGGGTCCTCCGCATCTTCCGGATCCTGAAGCTGGCCCAGTACGTGGTCGAGGCGCGGGTGCTCGGCCAGGCGCTCCGGGCGAGCCGCTTCAAGATCACCGTCTTCGTCTTCACCGTGCTGGCCATCGTCGTGATCGTCGGCTCCCTCATGTACCTGATCGAGGGACCCGAGTCGGGCTTCACGTCGATCCCGGCCGGCATGTACTGGGCGGTGGTGACGCTCACCACCGTGGGCTTCGGTGACATCACCCCCAGGACCGCGCTGGGCCAGTTCCTCGCGACCGCCGTCATGATCGTCGGCTACGGGATCATCGCGGTGCCCACGGGCATCCTGTCCGTGGAGCTGAACGAGGCCGTGCGGGGGCGGCGGGATGTGGAGCGCGGCGGCGGGCGTCCCTGCCCCTCGTGCGGGCGAGCCGGCCACGACGGCGACGCGGCGTGGTGCAAGTGGTGCGGGACCGGCCTCGGGCCCGGCGGCTAGAGGAGCGCCGGCGACGCACCCCCACGGCGACCCCTGCGGCGCACCCCGGCCCGCTCCAGGCCGAGTCGGGATCACCCTCCGGCGACCGCGGCCGATCGCATTGCGCCAACTAGGTATGAAACCATATACATATGCTTCCGTAGTGGCCTGACAGGACACCGGGTCCGTGCCTGACGAAACACCGGGCCCGTGCCTGCCGGGGCACCGCGCCCGACGACCTCCAACGAGCGGCCCATGAGCGACGCACAGTCCGAGTTCGAGAGCCTGCTGCCCCTGAAGACGGCCTGGTTCCACATCCTCCTGGCTCTGGGGGATGGGCCGCAGCACGGCTACGCGGTGCGGATCGACGTCGAGGAGCGCACCGGCGGGCGGGTGAAGCTGTGGCCCGCGACGCTGTACGGCTCGATCCGGGACATGGAGGAGGAGGGCCTCATCGTGGAGAACGAGGGGCCCGACGACCCGGACGACGACCCGCGCCGCCGGTACTACGAGTTGACGCCCCGTGGACGCGGCGTGCTCTCGGCCGAGGTCGAGCGGCTCCAGCGCCTCGTCGACGAGGCGCGGGCGACCCGGGCTCTGCGGAGGGCGTGATGTCGCGAGGTGGGGACGGGGAGCGGGGGCGGCGATCGCGGGCGGTACACCTCGCGGTCCTGGTGTACCGCCTGGCGCTCCGCCTGTCTCCGAACTCGTTCGCTCGTTTCCGGACGGCGGCCGAGGCCGATTTCGAGCAGGTGGCGCGACGGGAGCGGGAGCGGAAGGGACGGATCGCGGTGATGACGGCCCTCGTCCGGGCGCTGGCGGACCTGGTGGTCCGGGCGCCGGGCGAATGGAGACGACGACGGACCCGACGGGAGGGAGCGATGGCGACGTGGGCGAGGGAGACGGTGGCGGCGGGGCGGGCTCTGGCGAGGCGTCCCTTCTTCTCGACGATCGTGCTGGTGACCCTGGCGCTGGGCATCGGAGCGACGGTGACGATCTTCACCA
The DNA here is from genome assembly GCA_050050315.1 of Gemmatimonadota bacterium. Taxonomy (GTDB): domain Bacteria; phylum Gemmatimonadota; class Gemmatimonadetes; order Longimicrobiales; family Gaopeijiaceae; genus JASFUL01. The sequence goes on along the minus strand of JASFUL010000370.1, from coordinate 3,435 downwards.
TCGTCGACGCGATCCTGATCCGGCCCCTGCCCTATCCGGAGTCGGAGCGGATCGTGACGTTCAGTCACCACGCGCCCGGGCTGGACCTGCCCGAGCTACGCAACTCCGGGGGGATGGTGCGCTTCTACCGGGAGAACGCCCGCAGCATCCGCGACCTCTCGGTCGTCGACGGGGGACCCGCGAACCTGACCGGCGGCGACGTCGCGGAGCAGGTCGAGATGGCGTGGGTTTCACCGTCCCTGTTCGACGCGCTGCGGGTGCGCCCGGCCCTGGGGCGGGCCTTCACGCCCGAGGAGGAGACGCCCGAGTCGCCCCGCGTGGCCATCCTGACCCACCACGGCTGGGTCGAGCGCTTCGGCGCCGACCCCGGCGTCCTGGGCCGGACGCTCGAGATCGACGGAGAGCCCCACGAGATCGTCGGCGTGATGCCCGAGGGATTCGCCTATCCCAGGCCCGGGACCGTCGCCCTCCTGCCGTACTGGCTGGCACCCGACGCCCCCTTCGGCACGTTCGGGCTGGGGGTCGTCGCCCGGCTGGCCCCGGGAGTGGACTTCGAGCAGGCCCTCGGTGAGATCGAGGGGCTTCAGGACCGCGTCCCGGAGTTCTTCGAGTCCCTCACCCCCGAGTTCCTCGAGATGGCGCAGTGGGACGTGACGTTCGAGACGCTGCGGGATCGGACGGTGCAGGACGTACGCACGGCGCTGTGGGTGGTCCTGGGGACCGTCGGATTCGTGCTTCTGATCGCGTGCGCGAACGTGGCGAACCTGTTCCTGGTGCGCGCCGAGACGCGTCGGCGCGAGGTGGCGATCCGGGCGGCCATGGGCGCGGGGCGTGGGCGGCTGGCCCTTGGATACCTGTCCGAGAGCCTCGTGCTCGGACTGGCCGCGGGGCTGGTGGGGCTGGGCCTGGCCACGGTGGGGGTGAAGGTCCTCGTCGCCGCGGGACCCGAGGAGCTTCCGCGACTCCACGAGGTCGGGGTGGGGCTCCGGACGGTGCTCTTCACGCTGGGCGTCTCGGTTGCGGCCGCGCTGGCGTTCGGGAGCCTCCCCGTGGCCCGATACCTGGGGAGCTCCTTCGCGGGCGTCCTCCGACAGGGAGGCCGCGGGGCCACCGAGGGCCGGGAGCGCCACCGTGTCCGGAACGTGCTGGTGGCGACCCAGCTGGCGTTCGCGCTGGTGCTGCTGGTCGGGTCCGGGCTCATGCTGCGGAGCTTCGAGAAGCTCCGCTCCGTCGACCCGGGCGTTGATCCCGAGGGGGTGCTCGTCGTGGGCCTCGCCGCCGGAGAGCAGCGCGATCGAAACGAGGCGGCGGCCTTCTACCAGCGCATGATCGAGGAGAGCCGGGCCCTGCCGGGCGTGGTGGAGGTCGGCGCGGCCAACTCGGTCCCGATGCTCGCCGCCGGCATGAACGGTGGCTCCTTCAACATCGAGTCGCGGCCCCGGGCGGACGACGAGCTTCCGCCCGTGGCCATGAACGCCGTGGTGGCCGGGGATGCCTTCAGCGGGCTGGGCATCCCGCTCCTCCGGGGCCGGGGCGTGTTGCCGATCGACCACGAGGGAGGGCCCGCCGTGGCGTGGGTGAACGAGTCTTTCGTCCGCACCTTCCTGCCGGACGCCGACCCGCTCACGGAGCGCCTCGCCTTCAACGATTCGGGACCGTACATGGCCATCGCCGGCGTCGTGGGCGACACTCGCCACCTCGGCCTCGACGAGCCCGTCCGGCCGATGATCTACGTGCCGATGACGGGCCCCGGCGAGTCGAGGGGAGAGCTGGGCACCATGCTCCTGGTCCTGGAGACGGACCTCGACCGGCCTCTTTCCCTCGTCTCCGCCGTCCGTCGCCTCGCGGCCCGGGTCGACGGCACGGTCCCCGTCACCGAGGCGCGCACCATGGATCGCATCGTGGCCGACTCCATGGCCGACACATCGTTCACCCTCGTGCTCCTGGGCATCGCCGCGGGCGTGGCGCTCGTGCTGGGAGCCGTCGGGATCTACGGGGTGATCGCGTACGTCGTGAGCCAGCGGACCCGCGAGATCGGCGTCCGCATGGCCCTCGGCGCCGAGCCCGCCGCGGTACGGCGCATGGTCGTCCGCCAGGGGATGGCGGTGGCGGCCCTGGGCATCGTGGTGGGGCTCGGGGGGGCGTTCGGGCTGACCCGGCTGATGCGGTCGCTGCTCTTCGAGGTGTCGGCCACCGATCCCCTGACGTTCGGCGCCGTCACCGCCGCCCTGGCCGGGGTGGCCGCGCTGGCGAGCTACCTTCCGGCCCGCAGGGCGTCCCGTGTCGACCCGGTGGTGGCGCTGGTGGAGGAGTAGAGGGGCGACCGCAGCGTCCCATCCGGCCATGGACGGATTCTGAGCGGCACGGTGGGGTCGGTCCGGGACCTGGGTTGAATCCGGGCCTGGCGACCGTCAGGGTGGCCCCCGTCGAGTGATCGGGCGGGGTGCCTTCTGCGATGCCCCGGGAGGGCCGGTTTCGGCCCTGGAGCGGCGTGTGAGGGTCCGCCGAAGGGGGCGATTATATTTCGGTGTATGTTCGGTCTCCGATGCGTCCTCGCGAGGCGCGTTCGGAGACCGGCCTCGAGCCTGCACTCGAAACGCCCCCGGAGCCTTCGCCCATGGTCCGCTTCGCCCCGAGCACGACGTACGTGCTCCCCTCGACCTCCCTGCTCGTCCGGGAACGGACCCCCGCCCCTGACGCCTTCGACGCCCCCGCGCCCTCGGACTCCAGCGATGCCGGCGCTCCGGTCGAGCCCAGCGCTCCGGTCGATCCCGCCGAGCCCAGCGCTCCGGTCGATCCCGCCGAGCCCAGCGACCGGGTCGAGTCCGGTGATCCGGTCGAACCAGGCGATCCGGTCCGGCCCGTCGAGCCCGCCGAGCCCGTCGACCCGATCGAGCCCGGCGACCCGGTCCGGTCCAGCGCCCCCGCCGAGCCCGGCGACCCCTTCGACGACGCCGACGCCCTGGAGGAACTCGGCTGCGAGATCGCCACCCTCGCCGCCCACATCCACGCCGCCACCGCTCGGCTCCTCGCCCTGATCGCGGAGTTCGACCGACGCCGGGGCTGGGAGCTGGGCGGCCACCGCTCCTGCGCCCACTGGCTCTCAGCCCGCACGGGGATCGACCTCGGGGCGGCCCGCGAGAAGGTGCGTACCGCCCGGGTGCTGGTCGGGCTGCCCGGGACTGCGGCCGCCATGGGCCGGGGCGAGCTGTCGTTCTCGAAGGTCCGGGCGCTCACGCGGGTCGCCACGGCGGACAACGAGGGCGACCTGCTCGAGCTCGCCCGGGGGTGCAGGACGGCCCAGCTGGAGCGGATGGTCCGGGCGTGGAAGAAGGGGAGCCGGCGGGACGAGGCCGATCGGGAGCGGGAGCGGTGGCAGAGCCGCCGGTTCTCGGTCTTCCCCGACGACGAGGGGATGTACGTGGTGAAGGGGCG
>JASFUL010000369.1:0-6067 GCA_050050315.1 Gemmatimonadota bacterium | reverse complement strand
TCCACGGTAGCCGGTGCTCCTCGCCGCGGGGACGCCCGGGACCCGGGCGCTCAGAGGCCGACGGAGTCGATGAGCGCGACGGCGTGCACCGCCAGCCCCTCTCCGGCCCCGATCCAGCCCATGCGCTCGTTCGACTTGCCCTTGACGGAGACGAACTCCACGCCGACCTGGAGGACCCCAGCGAGCCGCTGCCTCATCCGCTCGGCGACGGGACCGATGGGCGGGCTTTCGCACACGACGGTGACATCGACGTTCACCACCTGGTAGTTTCGGCCCGCGAGGAGACGGACCACGCGCCTCAGCAGCTCCATCGAGTCCGCGTCCTTCCACCGGTCGTCGTCGGGGGGGAAGTGGCTGCCGACGTTCCCGGCGGCCATGGCGCCCAGCAGGGCGTCGATGACGGCGTGCGCGACCGCGTCCCCGTCGGAGTGGCCGGCCAGGCCGGCGTGCTCGGGAATCCGCACGCCTCCGAGCACGAGCTCGCGCGTGTCGTCGAAGCGGTGGGAATCGTAGCCGAGACCGACCCTCATGGCGGAAGCCCCGGGTTCTGGACGCCGGCCGCCGTCACCCGTCCCGCCTACGCGCCGTCCCAGCGGCGGATGGCGAGACAGACGTTGTGGCCGCCGAAGCCGAAGGAGTTCGACAGGGCCAGCCGTACCTCGCGCTCTCGCATGCCGTCGTGGGCATAGTCGAGGTCGCAGGTCGGATCGGCCTCCTCGAAGTTGATGGTGGGCGGGATCCGGCCCTCACGACACGCGAGGGTACAGATCACGGCCTCCAGCCCACCGGCGGCACCGAGAAGGTGGCCCGTCATGGACTTGGTGGAACCCACGACGCACGCGTAGGCGGCGTCTCCGAGGGCCGCCTTCACGGCCGCCGTCTCATTCGTGTCGTTCTGCGGCGTGGACGTGCCGTGGGCATTGATGTAGTCGACGTCCTCCGGGGCGGCTCCGGCGTCCTCCAGCGCCATCCGCATGGCGTGCTGCGCACCCACTCCCTCGGGCGCCGGCGCGGTGATGTGGTGGGCGTCTCCGGACAGTCCGTACCCGGCGACCTCGGCCAGGATGTCCGCGCCCCGGTCCCGGGCGTGCTCGAGGGATTCCAGAACCACGGCTCCGGATCCCTCTCCGACGACGAAGCCGTCCCGCTTGGCATCGAAGGGCCGGCTCGCCGTCTCGGGCTCGTCGTTGCGGGTGCTCAACGCCTTCATCGAGGAGAAGCCGGCGACGGTGAGGGGGGTGATCGTGGCCTCGGCGCCCCCGGCGATCATCACGTCCGCCTCACCGTACCGGATGTTGCGGGCGGCGTTGCCGATCGCGTGGGCGCTGGACGCGCACGCGGAGACGGTGGCGTAGTTCGGACCCCGCGCCCCGAACCGGATCGAGATGAGACCCGCCGCGATATCCGGGATGAACATCGGGACGAAGAAGGGACTCACCCGCTTGGGACCCCGCTCGAGCAGGGTGCGGTGCGTGTCCTCCAGGGTGCTGATGCCGCCGATCCCGCTCCCGAAGATGACGCCGAACCGCTCGGGCGCGAGGCCCTCCGGGACGCCTTCCAGCCCCGCCGACCTCATGGCCTCCTCGGAAGCCCCGAGGGCGTACTGGGCGTAGGGGTCGTAGCGCCGCGCCTCCTTGGGATCCAGGAAGGTGGAGGTGTCCAGATCCCTGACCTCGCAGGCGATGCGCGTGGCCAGGTCGTCGTGGAGCTCGAATCGGGTGATGGTGCGCGCCCCGCTCCGACCCGCCAGGAGATTCGCCCACGTGGTGGGGACGTCGTTGCCCAGCGGGCTCACGACTCCCATCCCCGTGATCACGACCCGGCGCGGCTCCGCCCCGGCCGGCGAACGGACCATGCTCGAGCTTCCTCGCCGCCCCTACGCGTCCTCGCTGTGCTCCCGGAGGTAGGAGATCGCGTCTCCGACGGTCCGCATCTGCTCGGCGTCCTCGTCGGGGATGTCGATGCCGAACTCCTCTTCGAAGGCCATCACCAGCTCAACGGTATCGAGAGAGTCGGCCCCGAGGTCCTCCACGAACGACGCGTCGTCGGTGACCTTCTCCGACTCGACGCCCAGCTCGTTGATGATGATCTCCCGCACCCTGGCTTCGGTGGCCTCCGACATGTGTCCCCCTGTGTTGGTACGTCCTGGATTGCGTGTGGGCGGATTCCGGCCCGCCCGGGCCCCGATGATGACGTGCGATCCTGCTTCCTACATGGCCATCCCGCCGTCCACGGCGAGAACCTGGCCGGTAATGTAGCGAGCCGCCGGCCCGGACAGAAAGCGCACTACGCCGGCGATGTCCTCGGGTTCCCCGAGACGCCCCAGCGGGATCCGCTCGCGGAGCGCCTCGGTCTGGTCTTCCGTGAGCTCGGCCGTCATGTCCGTCCGGACGTAGCCGGGTGCCAACGCGTTGCAGCGGACGTTGCGGGTGGCCAGCTCGCGCGCGACGCTCCGGGTGAGCCCCAGCAGCCCCGCCTTCGACGCCGAGTAGTTGGTCTGACCGGCGTTTCCGATCAAGCCCACCACCGAAGACACGTTGATGATCACGCCGTCACGGCGCTTCATCATCCCTCTTGCGAGGGCTCGGGTCAAGTTGAACGCGCCCTTGAGGTTGACTTCGATGACCTCATCCCATTCGTCATCTTTCATGCGCAGGAGGATGTTGTCCCGGGTGATACCGGCGTTGTTCACGAGGACGTCGACCGGCCCCACGTCCGCCTCGACCGCCGCCACCGCGTCCGCCACCGCCTCGGAATCGGCCACGTCACACGCGAATCCGGCGTGACCCTCGCCCGGGAGCGCGGTCGCGACGTCCCGGGCGCGCTCGCCGTCGCGGGCCACGACGGCCACCCGGGCCCCCGCCCGAGCCAGCTCCTCGGAGATGGCTCGACCGATGCCCCGGGATCCTCCGGTGACGAGCGCCACCCGTCCGTCGAGCTCCCTCACGTCGCTTCCGTCGGTCATCGCGTCGGCTCCCTCTGAGGTGGGCCGGAGGAGGATCCCATCAGCCGTGGACGAATTCGGCGAGATCGGCCGGGGTGCCCAGCGAGTCGCACGGCATTCCCCGCGGCGCGTTGCGGCGGTTCAACCCACACAGGACGCGACCCGGCCCCAGCTCGGCGAAGCGCCGGGCTCCACCCTCGAGCATGGTCCTCACGGACGCCGCCCACCGGACCGGGCTCGTGAGCTGATGCAGCAGGAGGCGTCGCGCTTCCTCGCCGTCCGTGACTGGCGAGGCGGTCACGTTGGCCACGACGGGAAAGGCCGGGTCGGAGAAGGGGATCTCGCGCAGCTTCGCCTCCAGACCCGTCTCGGCCGGCTCCATCAGCGGGGAATGGAAGGCGCCGGAGACCTTCAGCGCGACCACCCGCTTCGCGCCGGCGTTCTCGGCCCGCTCCATGGCCCGGGCCACCCCCACCCGGTCCCCGCTCACCACCACCTGCCCCGCCGAGTTGAAGTTCGCGGGCACGCACAGACCCGCCTCGACGCCCGCGCAGACCTCCTCCACGGCGGCGTCGTCCAGCCCGAGGATGGCCGCCATCGTGCCCGGACGCTCCTCGCCCGCGGAGAACATGAGCTCCCCGCGAAGCCGGACGGCGTCCAGGGCGTCCCGGAACGAGAGCGCGCCCGCCGCCACGTAGGCGCTGAACTCGCCGAGGGAATGCCCGGCCGCGAAGGCGACGTCCCCCAGACGATCCGCGACGGCCCGGTGGACCGCCACGGAGTGCACGAGGATGGCCGGCTGCGCGTTCCGCGTCTCGGTCAGGGCGTCCTCGGGTCCCTCCCACATGAGCTCGCTGAGCGCAAACCCGAGGACGTCGTCGGCCTCCTGGAAGACGGCACGGGCATCCGGGAGCTCACGGGCGAGCTCCCGACCCATCCCGACGTGCTGGGACCCCTGGCCCGGAAAGAGGAGCGCGAGGCTCACGGCGTCACCACCTGAGGGTGACGGCGCCCCAGGTGAAGCCGGCACCGAAGGCGGTCAACAGGACGTTCATGCCCGGCTCCAGACGGCCCTGCTCGATCGCCTCGTCGATCGCGACCGGAATGGTGGCCGAGCTCATGTTGCCGAACCGGTCGATGTTGACGAAGACCCGTTCCATGGGGATGCCGGCGTACTTGGCCGTCGCCTCGATGATCCGGATGTTCGCCTGGTGCGGGACCATCAGATCGATGTCGTCGCCGGTCAGTCCCCCGGCCTCCAGGGCGCTGCCCGCCGACTCCGCCATCGAGCGGACGGCGTTCTTGAAGACCTCGGGGCCCGCCATCTTGAGAAGGTGGTCGCGCTCGGCGAGAACGGCCGGGTCCATGGGAACTCGCGCGCCGCCCCCAGGGCGGTACAGGAGATCGGCGAGCTTGCCGTCGGAGCGGTGGTAGCTCGACAGGATGCCACGCCCGTTCGTCGAGGGCCGGAGGACGGCGGCGCCGGCGCCGTCTCCGAAGAGGACGCAGGTGGACCGGTCATCCCAGTCTACGATGGCGCTCATCTTCTCGGCGGCCACCACGAGGGCGATCTCGCCACGCCCGGCGTGGATGTACCCCTCGGCGAGGGAGAGGCCGTAGAGCCACCCGGAGCACGCCGCGGAGACGTCGAACGCCAACGCGTTCTCGAGGTCCAGGAGGGCCTGCAGGTCACACGCGGTGGACGGGAGAAGCCGGTCGGGCGTCGCCGTCGACACGATGAGCATGTCGACCTCCCCTCTGGAGACCCCCGCGACCTCCATGGCCTTGCGGGCGGCGTCGGCGCCCATGTCGGAGGCCCCTACCTCGTCGGCGGCGATGCGCCGCTCCCGGATGCCCGTCCGTTCCCGGATCCACTCGTCGGTCGTGTCGACCATCTCCTGGAGGTCGAAGTTGGTGAGGACCCTCTCCGGGAGGTGCCGGCCCGTGCCGGCGATCTCGACGCTGGGCTCCGGCCGCTTCATGCCGATGCGGAGTCGGAGGGCACGGCCAGCTCACGGGCGATGTGCGACACCATGTTCGAGCGCACCGCCTGCGCGGCGACGCCCAGGGCGTTGTGGATGGCCTTCGGGGGGGACCCGCCGTGGCAGATGATGGTGACGCCGTTCACTCCGAGGAGCGGCGCCCCCCCGTATTCGGAGTAGTCGAGCACCCTGAACACTTCTTCCAGGTCGATGGTCGTCTCCGTCTCCCGGAGGGCGGACTTGAGGAGTCCGATGATGAACTCGGCCACCGACTCGTAGAACTTCAGCAGCACGTTCCCCACGAACCCGTCGCACACCAGGACGTCGCACGCCCCCCGGATGATCTCGCGTCCCTCGACGTTCCCGATGAAGTTCAGCCCGGCTTCGGCCTGGAGCATCCCGTGGGCCTCGACGGCCAGCTCGTCGCCCTTCTCCGGCTCCTCCCCGATGTTCAGGAGGGCGATGCGGGGACTCTCGACGCCCATCAGGTCCTGGGCGTAGATGTTCCCGAGATGGGCGAACTGGACGAGCTGCCGGGAGCGGGTGTCGACGTTCGCCCCGGCGTCCAGCATGAGGACGGGGTCGTGGGCCGTGGGCAGCAGCGTGCCGATGGCGGGACGGTCCACGCCCGGCAGCGGTCGGAGGATGAAGAGGGAGGCCGCCATCACGGCACCGGTGGACCCGGCGCTCACGAACGCGTCGACCTCCCCGTCCTTGTGCAGCTGGAGCCCTCTGACGATGGACGACTCCGGTCGCCTCCGGATGACCGACGCCGGGGGCTCCCCGGGCAGGACCCGGTCCGGGGCGTGGTGGACGTGCAGCCGCCCCTCGGGGATGTTCCTGGCGTGCCTCTCCAGCTCCGCCTCGACGAGCTCGCGGTCACCGACGAGCACGACTTCCAGACCCTCGCCCAGCTGGTTGACCGCTTGCACGGCACCCGAGACCTCGGGAGCCGGAGCACCGTCGGTCCCGAGGGCGTCCAGGGCGATGCGCACGGGAGGGCCCCGGGATCAGATGTCGACGTCGACTTCCAGAACGGCCTCGCCGCGGTAGAAGCCGCAGCTCGGACACACCCGATGGGGCATCTTCGGGTCGCCGCAGCGCGGGCAGCTCTGGAGGGATGGCGCCTCCGCCTTGTAGT
>JASFUL010000368.1:0-6070 GCA_050050315.1 Gemmatimonadota bacterium | reverse complement strand
CCTGGTCCTGGGGCTCGCCTCGGCCGTGTTCACCCAGGCCCTCATCCCCGTGACCGCGGGCAACTTCATCTACATCGCCGCCGCGGACCTCATCCCCGAGCTTCACCACGAGCACGACCCGGTCGAGTCGGGTTGGCACGCCGCGCTGCTGGCGGCGGGGGTCCTCGTCATGTTCATCCTGCGGGCGACGACCCACGGGGCGGTGCACTGAGGAGGGCGTGTCGCCCGCTCGAGTCCCCTCGCGACGGGATCGACGGGGCGCCGCCGCCCGGGTTCCTCGCCGTCCATCGCCGGGCCGAAACCGGCACGCCCGGGAGGGCGTAGGGACGCCTGTCGAAGGAACCATGCGTCGGAACCTGGACCGGAAACCAGGAGCAGCCACCGTGGCCTCTTCCCGCCCTGCCGTCTTGGCCCTGCTCGCACTCCTCGCGCTGCCCGTTCCGTCGCTGGGTCAGGGCCTCAAGATCGCGGCCGGCGACGTCGGCCTGGGCATCGGGGACGTCCCCAGGCTCGACGGGATCCGGCTCAACTTCCGTGATCGCGAGCTCAGGAAGGTGCGCGGCCTGAACGCGACCATCTGGGGCCCCTACCAGGGGGCTCGCGGCGAAGTGCGGGGTCTCGCCCTCGGCGTGCCGCTGACCGGGGCCGCGGACATGAGCGGTCTCGCGGTAGGGCTCGGCGTGGAGGTGGAGCGCACCTTCACCGGCGTGGGCCTGGCGCCCATCGGTTTCGGGGCCGGAGACCGGATCCGGGGGATCGCCGTGGGTGGGATCGGGATCGGCGGGGGCGGCGAGCTCGAAGGGCTCATGGTCGGCGGGGTGGGGCTGGGGGTCGCAGGGGACATCCGGGGCGTCGTGGTCGGTGGAGTCGGGGCCGGCGCGGGCGGGGACCTCGAGGGTCTGGCCGTCGGCGGCGTGGGCATCGGCGCCGGTGGCCGGGTGACCGGGGTCGTCATCGGAGGCGTCGGCGCCGGCGCGTCGGGGGACGTGCGGGGTATCGTGATCGGCGGCGTGGGGGTCGGAGCCGGGGAGGACGTCACCGGCATCGCCGTCGGCGGCGTGGGCGTGGGTGCGGGCGGTGAGCTGAAAGGGCTGGCGATCGGCGGCGTGGGCGTGGGCGCTCCGCGCATCCGCGGCGTCGTCCTCACCGGAGTGGGTGCCGGAGCGGAGGACGCCCGGGGCTTCGTGCTGGCGCCGGCCTACTTCGAGATCGAGGAGGGGGGGGTGATGGAGGGCGTGTCGGTGAGCGCCTGGAACCGCATCCGGGGCCGCCAGCACGGGGTCGCCATCGGCCTCCTCAACGTCGCGGACGAGCTCCACGGCCTTCAGCTGGGCCTCATCAACATCGCCCGCAACAAGGACTCCTTCTCGGTCCTCCCCCTGGTGAACTACCACCGCTGAGGCGATCCGCTCCACGCCCGGCCTCCGGGCAGGAGCCAGCGTCGGCCCGGCCGCGGGCGCTTGCCCACCGGGCGCCGGGGGGACCATGTTGGCGCCCCGGTTCCCCTCCGGGCTCCCCGTCTCGAGCCCCCGCCCACAGGATCCAGACATGCCCTTCGTCCCGACCCCCTCCGCCCTCGTCTCCCTTCCCGACGCCCGAGGTGCCACCGACGGGCGGCGACCTCGCCCCGGCGTAGCGGCCCTGCTGGTGGGTCTCGCTCTCGGCGCGGGCGCGTGGCCCGCGCTCGCCCAGGTCAACGGCGCTCAGGGCCGCGGTGCGCTCCCGGCCGACCCGCATCCCCGGGTCGTCGCCGCGGTGGAGGTCGCGCCCCTTCCCGCCCCGGAGAGTCCCGCGGAGTCCTCCGCGACCGTGCCTCCTCCCGCGGAGCTCACGGAGGAGGCCCGGGAGATCGCCGCCTCCATGGCCGGGCTGAGCCAGCAGATGGTCGACATGATCTTCTCGTTCAGCGAGCTCGGCTTCCAGGAGCGCTGGACGGCCGACTACGTCACGGGAGTCCTCGAGCGTGAGGGCTTCACCGTCGAGCGGGGCTGCGCCGGTATGCCCACGTGTTACGTCGCGACGTGGGGGAGCGGACGGCCCGTGATCGGCTTCATGGGCGACATCGACGGGCTGCCCGAGACGTCCCAGAAGCCGGGCGTGGCGTATCGGGACGCGTTGATCGAGGGCGGCCCCGGTCACGGAGAGGGGCACAACAGCGCCGCGGCCGTCGACGTCGTGGGCGCCATCGCGGCCAAGCGGATCATGGAGAAGTACGGGCTCGAGGGCACGCTGAAGGTGATCCCGGGCGTGGCCGAGGAGCTCGTCGCGAGCCGCACGTACATGGTCAACGCCGGGCTGTTCGAGGACATGGACGTCATGCTCTCGACCCACATCAGCCGGCAGATGAGCACGACGTGGGGTATCCGCGGCTCGGGGCTGGTGTCGACCATGTTCACCTTCCACGGGCGGAGCGCCCACGGAGCGGGCTCACCCTGGCGTGGCCGGAGCGCGCTCGACGCGGCCGAGCTCATGGACGTGGGCTGGAACTTCCGCCGCGAGCACCTGCGCCTGCAGCAGCGATCGCACTCCGTCATCTACCAGGGTGGCAACCAGCCGAACGTGGTGCCCTCGGAGGCCACGGTCTGGTACTACTTCCGTGAGCTCGACTATCCGCGCATCGAGGAGCTCCACGAGATCGGCCGCAAGATGGCCGAGGGGGCGGCGATGATGACGGAGACCGAGGTCACGGAGCGGATGATCGGAGCGGCCTGGCCGAGCAACATGAACAAGGTCCTCGCCGAGGTGATGCACGAGCACATCCAGACCGTGGGGCAGCCGGAGTGGACGGACGCGGACCAGCGGATGGCGAAGGCCGCCCAGGCGATGATGGGATCGGACACCACGGGGCTGCCCGCGGAGGTCGACACGCTCCTGGAGGAGGCGGACCAGGGCATGGGAGGCGGCTCCGACGACATCGCGGAGGTCTCGTGGAACGTGCCGACCGTGCGACTCCGCTACGCCGGGAACATCCCGGGGATGACCGGCCACCACTGGTCGTCCTCGATCGCCATGGCCACGCCCATCGCCCACGAGGGCGCCAACCACGGGGGTCAGGTGATCGCGATGACGGCCGTCGAGCTGGTGGCCGATCCGGAGATCGTCGAGAAGGCGTGGACCTACCACCGGGACGTCACCACGGCCGAGCACACGTGGGTCTCGCTGATCCCGGAAGGCACCCAGCCGGCCACGTTCCTGAACGCCGAGAAGATGGAGCGTTTCCGTCCCCTGATCGAGCCGCTCATCTACGACCCGACGCGGTACGACACCTACCTCGAGCAGCTAGGGGTCGAATACCCGACCGTCCGGGAGACGACGACCGAGGCCGGCGCCGCCGGGTCCGCGGAGGGAACCGGGCCGGCGGGCTGACCCGGGCGTCCGGCCGAAGGGCCGGTGCCACGGCCGGAGAAGGAGGGCGGGAGAGGTCCGGTGACGGCCCGTCCGGCCAGCGTGCGAGACGTCAGGCGCCGTCCTCTCCGGCCTTCCGTTCGTCGTCGTCCTCTCCGCCGGCGCCGGTCCGGCGCCAGAGCGTGAAGAGCACGATGAGGGCGGGGATGCTCGCCAGGAGGAGGACGGTCTCGGCGACGTAGTCGGGCTGGACCGAGGTCGTGATGTCCTCGAGGGCCAGCAGGTCCAGGAACCCGACGGCGCCCATGCCGCTCAGGAGCCCCGCTCGCCGGAGGTCGCGGGGGAGACCGGACGGCCCGTGGCGGTGGGTGGGAGAGCCATCCCGCTCCTTCCCGGTCGGTTTTCGTCCCCGGTCGCTCTCGACGAGTTCATTCATCCTCGCGCCTCCTTTCCCACGCCGGTCCGGGACGGACCCCCTCCGCCCCGCGCCCCCCGGAAGAGTTAAGGCCCCGGGTGACGCCCGCCAACCGCGAGACCACCCGGCTCCCTTGGTCGCGCCGAGGGCGGCTCCTACATTGGGCCCATGCCCGACGCGACGTCGTCCGGCCCGCCTTCTCGCGGTCCGTCGTCCTCCGGTCCGTCGCCACCCCCGGCTTCCCGGCCCTCCGGGTCCCCGGAGCCGGCCCTCTCCGAGGCGGCGGAGCCGACTCCCTCCGGTCCGACCCGACCGGCCCGGCCCGGTGCCACGGGGCCGACCGGCGCCGGTGCCGCCGAGGCGGGGCCCACGCCTCCGGGGGGCGCCGCTCTCGACCGGGGGGCTACGCCCGACCAGCGGGATGCCGCGATCGGGAGGCTCTCGGACGCGTTCGCCCGGGACGTCCTCCCGGTCGAGGAATTCGAGCGGAGGGTGGCCGAGGTCTATCGCGCCACCACCGCTGGTGCCCTCGGCGACCTGACCCGCGACCTTCCGGACGGGGGGGAGCCCGGCGTCGGGTCGGCATTCCCGGCCCACCGCCCGGCGATGGTGCCCCGGATCACGTCCTTCCTGAGCAACGTCGAGCGGGGCGGGCGGGTGGTCGTGCCCTCGCGGCTGGAGGTCCGGTCGATCCTGGGAAACGTCGAGCTCGACCTGCGGGACGCGTCCTTCGGCCCGGAGGTGACCGAGATCGTCGTGCGGGCCATCATGGGGAACGTCGAGGTGTGGCTGCCGCCCCACGTGGTGGTGGAGGACCACGGAACGGCGATCCTCGGGAGTTTCGCCGTCCGGGCGGCCGGCGGCGGGTCGGGCGGTTCCGTGGTGCGCATCGTCGGGCGCGCCGTGATGGGCAACGTCGAGGTCCTGCGGGGCGCCGCCCTGGATCCCGCGCTTCCGCCCGCGCGGGGAAAGGGTCCGTGAAGGCGGCCCGACCCCCGTCGCCCCGACTCGTGGACCTCTCCTGGGGGCACGTCCGAATCGTACGGAGGGACGGCGCCTTCCTGACCTGCAAGGACGTCAAGCTCTACCCGGGTGGCTCACGTCCGTGGGACTGGAACGAGACCGGGACCCGTCACGACCCCGGCATCCAGGCCGCCGACGTGGAGGAGCTGCTGGAGGCGGGAGCCGACGTAGTGGTTCTCGGTCGGGGCGTGCACGAGCGCCTCGGGATCACCGAGGCGGCCCGGCGGCGCCTTGCGGAGGCGGGAGCGGAAGTGCACGTCCTCGCGACGCCGGTGGCGGCCGAGCGGTACGAGGAGCTGCGCGAGGCGGGACGCGCGGTGGGAGCGCTCCTGCACACGACCTGCTGAGGAGCGTTCTCGGACCTCAGCCCCTGGTCCCGCCAGGGGCCCTCGGCGAGGTCGCGCCGGACGGCGGCCTGCGCAGGAACGGGAGGACCAGGGCCGCCGCCAGGGCCAGACCGGCTCCCACGAAGAACGCCTCCCGGGCGCCCCAGGTCTCCCACACCCAGCCGAAGAGCAGGCTCGCCGGGAGCGCGGCGAACCCCACCGCGGCGTGGAAGACGCCGAAGGCGCGGGCCTTCCCGTCCGCCGGCGCGTACGCCGCCACCAGGGCCTTCTCGGGTGACTCGGTGAGGCCGAAATAGAGGCCGTAGACCCCGAAGAGCGCCCACACCTGCCCCGCGGTCGTGGCCAGGGCGAAGCCCCCGTACACCGCCGCGTATACGGCCCACCCCGCCGCGATCACGCGCCAGGGCGGGACCCGGTCGGCGAGGGCCCCGCCGGGCACGCTCCACGCCGTCTTGCTGAGATGGAGCACGCCCCAGAGGAGGGGGATGGCCGCGGTCGGCACGCCCAGGTCGGCCGCCCTCAGCAGGAGGAACGCGTCCGACGCGTTGCCCAGCGTGAACAGGACGACGACCGTCACGTACGCCGCGAAGGGCCGGCCGAGGCCCAGGGGTCTCGAGGTCCCGGCCGTGGGCCCGGTTTCCGCGCCGGCGTCCGGGCCGGGCCGTCCGCCCGCCGGCCGCTCCGCATCGCCCGTCTCCCGCACGCCCCTCCAGACGACCGGGAGCGAGGCCAGTCCCGGCAGCAGCGCCAGGCCGAAGACCAGCCGCAGCCGTCCCGGGAGCAGCCAGAGCAGGCCCGCCGCCGTGAGGGGCCAGAGGACCGAGCCCAGGTGGTCCGCCCCCCGGTGCAGCCCGAACGCCGTCCCGCGGCGGGCGGCGGGGACGGACTCGGCCAGGAGGGCGTCCCTGGGAGCGGTACGGAGACCCTTGCCGACGCGGTC